>NZ_JAYWYX010000029.1:0-43025 GCF_048147925.1 Acinetobacter sp. 226
TTTTAGGAGTATGTTTATTCATTTTGAAATTATAGGACTGAATAAACCTTATAGGCTAGGTTTGTGCAACAAAGCCTATTTTTAGTAGAAATGAAAAAACTAATTAAAATGAATAAAGAACCAAATATCAGTCTAAATCTATATTAGAAAATGTAATTTTTAAAGATTTACATAGGATCTTAACGCTTAAATTTTAATTCTTTTCACTATTTCTTTTTTTTCAAAAATAAATAGGTTAATATTTGAAAAATAGGGAGTTTTATGTTTTTTTGGAGAAGCAGGCTAATAATTATTCGATTATAAAATTATGTCATTAAAATAAAATACTTTAATAATAATTTGTATGGAAAATAAAAATAAAATTATGGCGCAAATCCACCTAATTAATTTATAAGAATTAAGTGGGATTTTTTAATACGAACAAAATGTGAATTTAAGTTTCGTAAAGTAAAGGTTTAAGTACGTTTTCTAACTATTTTAAAATCTAAAAATGTTTTATCTTTTAATGCTTATTAATTCGACCAGAAGATATAGGCATTCACATGACACAGGAAACACTGGTTTTAGTATATGATGAAGCTCTGAAGGTGCATGGTTCAGCTACGCATGACATAAACGGTAAGTTGAAGTTTCTTGCAGAATACTTATCATTGTATGCAAAATTAAGGAATGAAGCAGCTCTTATTGAAATTAAGACTTTGACCGTACGATGCAAATACAGATCTAGGTCTAGAACCTATTGGGTATTCGATATGCCTGAAATATCTAATAAAAAGCTATATATTGAATATCTTTTTGATTTAATTGGCGAATTTAAAAGGCTGTAATAATCATTATAAATTACTAGCAATTGAATATTTAACATCTTTAAAAGACAGAATTTTATAAAACTCATAGATGGGTCATATAGCATTAGGGTCTCTCTATTTTAAACCTCCTTTATTAGGAGGTATTTTTTGCCTGTTAAAAAATCAAGGTTTTAATTTCTGTTTTTAAATCTCTATTTCATAATGTGTATTAAGATTGTTGATAAAGCTAGGCTCATATAAACCGTCTGTCTTAGGTATGATCCTACTTTTATTTATTAAAGATATAAGTTTATGAAATTTATTTATCATTTATTCTTGCAGCAGTGGCCTTGAATGCTTGTGCCGGAACTCCAGATAAAGAAGTCGTTTACAAGCCTGAAATGATGAAAAAATAAGTACCTGACAGTGCAGCTAAATTAGCACGTAAGACATTAGCAATGTGAAGCTGATATCAAATCAAAAACAAATGCTGAGGTTGTTAGACTGGTTGCACTGGGTCAACCTATCACTAAGGATTATCATCTAGGACGAATCAATGTAATTGTTGATCCACAAACTCAAAAAATTGTTAAGGCATTTTGTGATTAAAAACTAAAAAGCAATAGTCTACAGAATCTTCTTCGGGAGGTTATTTCCATTATAACTGTTAAAAAAATACGAAATTCGCCAAATCATCAAGCTGAAAGCAAAATACTTTTTTTATTAAGCTTTCTGTTTAAATAGAATGTATAGAGATTGTTGTTAAGCCTGTAGTCGAGGCTACCATATTCTGTATGATTACCTTTTTTATCCTGAAAAGACAAAATTTTATGAAAATTATCCAGAATTTATCTTTAATGTTAGTTGCTGTCGCATTGACAGCATGTGCAAATAATCCTGAACAGATGCCTCCTCACCAAGGAAATACTATGAGCAGCTGTATATCTGATGAAGCAGCAAAACTTGTTGGGCAAACTGGTTTATCTGAAGCGACAATTAAGGCAAAGACTAAAGCTGAAATTGTACGTATGGTGGCGCCTGGCCAGCCGGTAACTTTAGATTACCGTTCAAATAGAATTACAGTAGTTACTGATCCACAAACTAAAATTATCGTTCAAGCATCTTGTGGCTAATAACTCAAGACTGATTAACAAAAAGCCATCTTCGGATGGTTTTTTTATGGTGGCAATTTATGGACGCTCATTAATCTAAAACCCTAACCCATAAGCCTCTATCCAAGAAGAAATCTCGCCATCAATCACAACCATTGCTAACCTAACTTATTCAGATGTGAAAAAGCGGCAATTTGAATTCATGCCAAATAAGATCAAGTGCATATTCAAAATAAATTTCCATATTTAAATATCGTAGATCACTGATTAAAATGACGAGATCTATGAATCCCAAATTATTTTTAAAAAGAATTATATAAAATTCCAAGAGTGATAAAATTATAAGAATTAGCAATTTAGAAAGGAATCTACAAAAATAAAATTTGTAGATTGTAGAAATGCAAAATAAGGTCAATTCAGTGCAGTTAAGAACCACTTTTAGTAAGTTGCAAGTTTTGAAAATACAAGGATATAGATATCTATGCCAGCTCTAGCAATTCAGCATAGACTCAGTGGATTCTACTTTTTTTACTATGCAATTGTCGGGGCGTTCCTGCCTTTTTGGAGTCTGTATCTTGAAGATCAGGGCTTCAATTATCAGGAAATCGGGATTTTATCCTCTATTGCTATTATTACCCGGTTCTTTGCGCCGTTGATTTGGGGCTGGATTGCAGACAAGTCGGGTAAGCGAATGCTGCTGGTGCGTATAGCCACCTGGATGGAAGCTTGTATCTGGCTCATGATTTTCATTATTCCGAATAGCTTTCAATCTGTAGCCTTGCTAATGCTGATTTTCAGTTTCTTTCAGAATGCTATTCTTGCTCAGTTTGAAGGCGTAACCTTGTTCTGGCTCGGAGAAAAAAGAGCAGAGCTCTATGGCAAAGTACGAAAATGGGGATCTGTCGGTTTTATAATCGGTGTATTCGGCTTAGGTACCGTCTTTGAAATTATCAGCATCAGTATGTTGCCAGTCTTGTTGCTCTGTATTTCATTTCTGGCCTTTCTCTGGTCATTTACTATTAAAGAACCAAGGACGGCACCCACTGCACAGAAACAGCTCGAACCTTTATGGCCGATATTCAAACGTCCTGTCGTGTATAGTTTTTTTCTGATCGAATTAATTCTGTTATTTTCGCATGCACCGTTCTATAGTTTTTACAGCAATTATCTAAGTCAGGCTGGATTTAGTACCAGCCAGATTGGTTTGCTGTGGTCAGTCGGAGTTATTGCAGAAATTATCATGTTTGCCTATGCGACGTTCTTTTTGACACGCTGGTCATGGCGTCATCTGGTCACGCTATGCTTGTTAATGACTGGATTAAGATGGTTCATCGTTGGGGTATTTCCTGCTTCATTTACGGCACAGTTTTTTGCTCAAACGATTCACGCTTTCAGTTTTGGTTTATTTCATATGATCGCGATGCGGGTAATTTTCCAGAACTTCTCTGCAGGGCAGCAAGGACGTGGACAGGCACTTTATAGCACTATGTGGGGGATCGGGGTAGCAAGCGGTAGTATTCTGGCTGGTCATTATTGGGATCAAATAGGCGGAACATCTATCTTTATCGCTGCTGCGGCATCGACCTTGTCAGGTTTATTGCTGGTTTTCGGGTTGCCTAACAAAGTCGAACTGCAAAAACAGGCTTGAACATATTATCTTGACATTAAATACGGATTTTTGAGTATTGCTCAAACCACGGCTGTGCCTGCTCCAGTTGGGCCGCCAGTTGGAGCAGTAGATCTTCACGTGCAAACGGCGCAATAAACTGTGAACCGAGCGGCAGGTTCTGGTCATTCCAGTACAGCGGTACCGACATTGCCGGAAGGCCGGTAATATTGGCGAGCTGGGTAAAGGGCACCCATTTCAGATTTTCTTTAACAATTTTATCGACCAGTTTGCCTTGTGCCAGCAAATGGGCTTTACCCACATTCAATAAAGCTTTTAAAATTGGTTTTTGCCAAGCAGGTGTTTTGACCTCACCATTTTTCGGAGCCACTGTCGCCGTTGCAGGCGTCAAATACAGAT
This sequence comes from Acinetobacter sp. 226, assembly GCF_048147925.1. NCBI lineage: Bacteria > Pseudomonadati > Pseudomonadota > Gammaproteobacteria > Moraxellales > Moraxellaceae > Acinetobacter > Acinetobacter sp. 226. The sequence continues at coordinate 3,927 of NZ_JAYWYX010000029.1, forward strand.
CATAATCATCAAAGAAATGATTCATCTGGGTTACATACTGACCCCAGTTATTTAGGTTCTGAATATAATCCAGCGCGCTGGTCTTGGCTCCGAAGGCGGCCAGTGCCAAAGAGTCCAATTCAAAATCATTCGATCTAGACGGATAGCCTTTCTGGATTTCATCCAGCATGAAAGAAAACTGGCTAAACCATGTGGTAATAAAATCCTTGGCCAACTGCATCCCATCAATCGCTGGACGGTCTTCAATCACTTCATGACCCAGAGACTCTAGTAGTTTTGCTGTATGTTTAATAGCTTGAATTGCATCCTGAGAGACAGGTGTGCCAATCGTAGAATAAGTGCTAAACGCGATTTTCAGCTTCTTGGGTGGCTGCTGAATCACATCCAGATAATGATGTTGAGGACGTTGAATTTTAAACAGTGAACTATGATCTTCACCATGAGTAGCATCCAGCATTGCAGCACTGTCACGCACCGTTTTGGTTAATACATGCTGAATCGCAGCGCCATGCATGGCTTCACTCATTTGTGGTCCCCAAGGTGTACGGCCTCGACTCGGTTTCAGGCCGAAAAGGCCACAATAGGAGGCAGGGATACGAATCGAGCCACCACCATCGCCAGCACCCGCAATTGGCACAATTCCGGCTGCCACAGCAGAAGCCGAACCACCTGAAGAGCCGCCACTATTATGCTGTAAATTCCACGGATTTTTACAGATGCCCCAAGCATCTGGTTCAGTAATACCTTTAATGCCAAATTCAGGCGTATTGGTGCGTCCAAAGGTCACAATTCCGGCTTTTTCCCAGCGATTGACAATCTCGGCATTGGTCTCGGCGATATAACTGATCCGTTTTAAACCCTGACAGCCATAAGAAGTCGGATAGCCTGCATATTCCTGAAACAGGTCTTTGACCAGAAATGGTACACCGGCAAAAGGGCCAGACAGATTTTGCTGGCTACGTTTTAACGCATGTTCATGCATCGGGATGATAATTGCATTCAGCTCGGGATTGGCAATTGAGCTACGTTCCAGGGCAGCAGATAAAAGTTCACTTGAATGTACCTGTTTATTGCGGACCAGTTCAGCGAGCCCTAAACCGTCATATTGTAGATATTCTTCTAATTTCATTGCCCTTCCCTAGCGTTGATACTGTTTTAAGGTTGTAGAGGTTTTATGCTTAAGATGCAAGTACCACCTGATTGCGCCCACGATGTTTGGCCTGATATAGGGCTTGGTCTGCAATATTAATCAGGTTTTGCAGATCTTGGGAGTTGGGTTCATTTTGGTGGGTGATGCCTATGCTCACTGTAATATACAAAGATGAGCCATCTGATTGATGCATCGGGGTTTTCTCCACAAGGTCTCGAATCCGTTCTGCAATGATGCGGGCTTCTGAAGGCTCAGTATTCCAGAGTAAGAGTACAAATTCTTCTCCGCCAATGCGTGCAAATAGATCTTGGGCACGTAAGTTGTTACGTACAATTTGTGCAAAGTGTTGCAGGACTTTATCACCGACATGATGGCCAAAATGATCGTTCAGGCGTTTGAAATAATCAATATCCAGCATGATCACTGAAAATTCCATCGTCTTGGCATATTGCAGTAAATATTCACCTTTCTTAAAGAAGAAATGACGATTCATGGTTCGCGTCAGACTATCGTGATTAGCCAGATATAGAACCCGTTTAAACAGTTCATTGCGGTTTTGGCTGATAATACACAGGATGAGCGGAGATAAGGCCAGCATAAACAGCCCGATCCGCAGTGAAATATAAATCGTGGAATCGGCCAGTGTGGTGTGATTGGTTGCATAAAACTGTGTCAGGCTGTAATAGGTCAAAATGATGACAAAAGCATTGATCATCGTCATGGTAAACAGACGATATGTCAATGCAGCCCAGATCAGTGCAGCCAATGGGTAGAGCATTGCGCCCGGGCCTGCAAAAATATTGGTAATGATGACACAGACCACGACTGAAGATGCCGGTAAAAAATAACTGAAATAATTACGTTTTTGACGACGGTTTTTAAATAGATACCGCAGGTCTTTTATTCTTGGGAATGCCAAGATTAAAGGGAGAAACACAATATAATTCACCATTTCACCGGTCCACCACAGACCAAAATCAATCCATAAATTTTCTTTAGTCATGAATGAATTTGGTAGATTCGGCAAGGTGAGAACTGCAAAGGCTGCACTGGCCAGACAGCCTGCAAAAGCGAAGATGCCAAATAAATGAACAAAGGTATAACCGGTATTATAGTATTTGTAATTAATCTTGAAATATCGAATAAAAAATATCGAAACAATGGTACTAATCAAATTGGAAAGGGTAAGAAACAGGCTATGCAGTAAACCATTCCCGGTGACCAGATCTGCAAACATAAAAGCACTGAACGCGCCTAACCAGCCTCCCAGATTATTTAAATGTGGAAAGCGTAAAAATAGGGCCAGCAAAGCCGCGTTCGCCGGCCATAATAAGGCCAGATACTCTAGCGGTCTGGTTGCGATCCCAATAAGACAACATACTAAAACAGCAAAAACAATAACGAAATAAGCATGAGTTTCATGATTTAATTGTTTTTCTATTATTCGAGCTAATTGCAAATTTAAAATCCTATATTCAAATTTTTAAGTGTGAATGATCACTTTGTTTAGCAACTAAGTTTGACCCAAAATATGATTTTATTGTTTGATTAATCTGTTATTAATACGAACTATTAAGATTCTTATATACGAAATATATACAAAAAAAATCAGAAAAGAAATCTATGTTTTTAAACAATGTGATAAATAGTTTCTGACTCTGTATTGAAATTGCGTTAGAGTGGGACATGATCCCAATAAATATGATAATTTAGAATTAATTGTTAAAAAGATGCCAGTAAATATGAAAAAAACATGTCTTAGCCTTATCTTAATCATGAGCTCACCTTGGCTAATGGCGACAGAAAACAAAAAACCAGAGAATACTCCAGTTAAAACTGCTGAAATTCCAAATACCTTTACTGTTAAAACCCGTCCGGAAATTGTCGGCTTGTGGGGGATGGAAATTCCGAATAATAAAAAGTGTATCGAATATTATAATTTTAAGGGAAATAATAATGTGGTGATCAAAAGTGGCGACGAATGGACATCAGGGTTATATGATTATCAACCCGCACAAGACCCTTCGCAGCAGATTCCCGCACTAATTCTGCAAGTGAAATATGATAATAATGAAAAAGACTGCTCGGGTAACCAAGTTGACCAATCTGGTGAAATTTCACAGTATTTTGTGAAATGGCAAAACCCTTATACGATTAATTTCTGCGCCAATGACAAGGCCGAGCAATGTTTTGCCGTCCTCAGACGCGTATTGCCTTAAATGGTCAACAATAAAAAAAACCGCTGAATGACAGCGGTTTTTTTATAAGCTTGGTTTTAGGCGTTGTCTTCAGCATTTTCAAGCTGCTTTAACAAATGTTTTTCCAGATAATGAATATCCATTGCCTGTTTGCAGAAGTTCTTGTCCTGAAGGATTAAATCTTTATGCAAAGGAATATTGGTTTTCACACCAGTCAGAATCATTTCGTCCAGAGCATTTCTCATGCGCGAAATAGACGTTTCACGATCCTTACCATGTGCAATCAGTTTCGCAATCATCGAATCATAATAGGGTGGAATGCTATAACCTGGATAAACATGTGAATCCAGGCGAATGCCCGCACCCCCTGGTGCATAAAAGTTTTCGATCTTGCCTGGTGAAGGTAAGAAGGTAGAGGGATCTTCTGCGTTAATACGGCATTCAATCGCATGCCCCAAAACCTTGACATCTTCTTGCTGGATATCGAGACCTAAACCACCCGCAATACGCAATTGCTGTTCAATAATATCAATACCCGTAACCATTTCTGTCACCGGATGTTCAACCTGAACACGCGTATTCATTTCAATAAAGAAGAATTCATCATCTTCAAACAAGAATTCGAAGGTACCCGCACCACGATATTGCATCAGCTTACATGCATTCACACAAGCTTCCAGAATGTCAGCACGTGCTTGCTCTGGCAAGTTCGGTGCTGGAGCTTCTTCCAGTACTTTTTGGTGGCGGCGCTGCAGCGAGCAGTCACGATCATACAGATGAATCGCATGGCCATTACCATCGGCGAGTACTTGTACTTCGACATGACGTGGCTTTTGCAGGAAACGTTCCATATAGACCGTATCATCTCCAAACCACATTTCTGCATCACGCTGTGCAGCCTGAACTGATTCCAGCAGGGTATCGACATTTTCGACGATACGCATACCACGACCACCACCGCCAGAAGCGGCTTTGACGATCAGCGGGAAACCGATTTCTTTCGCTTCAGCCAAGGCATTATTAGGCGTCACTGCATGAGCTGAACCGGGTACAGTCGGGACACCCGCTTTACGCATGGCCATAATCGCAGAAACTTTGTTCCCCATTAAACGAATATGTTCAGGACGTGGACCAATAAAGATAAAACCAGAATTTTCTACGATTTCGGCAAATTCTGCATTTTCAGCGAGGAAGCCATAGCCAGGATGGATAGCGTCTGCACCGGTAATTTCGGCAGCAGTAATAATCGCTGGAATATTCAGGTAGCTGTCACTGCTCGCACCTGGGCCAATGCATACTGCTTCATCACAGAAACGCAAATGCATTAGGTCCTTGTCTGCGTCAGAATAGACACCTACAGTTTTGATCCCTAAAGTTCTGCAAGCTCGGGTGATGCGTAACGCAATCTCACCACGGTTTGCAATTAAAACTTTTTGCAACATTATAAATCCCCGGGGTGATTAAGCGCGGTAGCGGAAAAGTGGTTGACCGAATTGAATCACTTCACCATTTTTCACCAGAATTTCTTCAATCACACCGCTTTGAGTGGCTTCAATCGGGTTCATGATTTTCATTGCTTCGATAATACCGAGCGTATCGCCTGCAGAAACGGTCTGGCCAACTTTAACAAATGTCGGTTCACCTGGGCTTGGTGCTGCATAGAACACGCCGACCATTGGTGAAGTTTCAACAGCACCGCGAGGAGATTTTGCCACTGGCGCTTCGGCTGCTGGTGCAGGCATCGCAGGAACAGCTGCTGCAACCACTGGATTACGACGAGTTAATGCAATCGATTGATCGCCTTCTTTAACTTCGATCGCCTGTAAGTCAGATTCAATCATCAAATCGATGAGTTTCTTGATTTTACGGATATCCATGAGACAGTATTCCTAATTAAGATTGTGTAGAAGATTGTATTTTTTCAATGACATAATCGAGGGCAGCAGCATAGCCTTTTGCACCCAGACCACAGATCACACCGATGGCTTTATCGGACAAGTACGAATGATGTCGAAATGCCTCACGTGCGTGCACATTCGACAGATGGACTTCAATGAAAGGAATGGCGACGCCAAGGAGGGCATCGCGAACCGCAACAGAGGTATGGGTCAATGCTGCCGGATTAATAATGATGTATTGAACGCCGTCTTGCTGGGCTTGATGAATCCGGTCAACAATGGCACCTTCCCAGTTGCTCTGGAAAGTTTCAAGTTGTAATGTGGCCTGTTGAGCTTGGACAGTCAGTTGCTGGTTAATATCATCAAGACTAAGGTGACCATAAACTTCCGGTTCGCGCTTCCCAAGCAAGTTTAAATTCGGTCCATGAATAACCAAAATGGTCGAACTCATCCAGCATGCTCCAATTAAAAGTATCGGGTTTTGTTTGCAAGATGTCTGCAAACTCTGCTTATTATTGCATGATTTTCTACATTACTATTTATAATTTCTTTGAATTGACGTAGAAAGCATATAGCAAACAGTGGCGCTATAATGAAAACTTTGCAGAGATTTGGCAATGTTAAAAAATTACAATTCGCGAGGTATTCATATTATTTTCATTGTAAACCCAATTGGCAAAAACAGTTAATATCCTTTGTGTAACTGTATCTTCATGTTAACGCTAAATTCTTCCTCTTAGTGATATTTTTAATTTTAACCAGCTTTTTCCTGACAAATTTGAATGCGGTATATAAGTTGAATCCGGTAAAAAAAACTTCAGATTAATGTTGAAAATTTTTCTGCTCATTTCTTTTAAATAAAAGTGATAATTTCCTCAGTGTCATGTAATGAAATTTAAAAAACCTAAAATAAGACAATATCTTAATGGATTTTACTTGATGTAAAATCTGCATTTTTTCTAAGATTCTAAAATTAGTCATATCTCTGTAAATTCAGTTGTGCATCATAAATATGATTTCAAGAGGTACTTTATTGCCGAGATATAAAGCCTGTATTCCGGCAAGTTTGACAGAAGATCCTTGGAATATGTACTTCCTATTTATAAGCTAGATGAAGTGACGAATGTGTTCATCTTCATATTTTCTTGCAATCAAAAAATGACCTCTCTAACGCTTAGATAGTGGCAAAAACGCATACATTTGCTGTAATTTTGCTCATCTTCATCTTTGTAATAAAAACTTAAAAAGTGCTGATAGCCACAATGATTGACTAAAAAATGAAGGCTATAAAACAAAATAGGTTTGAAGAGGCCAGAATTGGGATTTAAAGCAAAATTTGCTCTTTAGTTAGTTCATCTGATTTAACTTCTCGAACCAATATTTATATAATCATAGGATTCCTCATCACCCATAAGACTTTCCATGACCCCTGCATGTAAATTGTTAAAAGCAAATAAAATTGAATACAGCATTCACGAATATGAACATGATGCCAATGCCAAAAGTTTTGGACTGGAGGCTGCTGAAAAATTGGGGCTTTCTGTAAAAGAAGTTTTTAAAACCTTACTGGTGACGGATGATAAACAGTATTTCGTTGCGGTATTACCGGTACATCATCAACTTAACCTGAAAAAAGTAGCCCAGGCCGTGGGATGTAAAAAACTCCAGATGGCAGATCCTAAACAGGCAGAACGCTTGACTGGTTATCTGGTTGGGGGAATTAGCCCTATTGGACAAAAGAAACGGTTAAAAACAGTAATTGATGCAAGTGCCGAGCAGTTGAACAAAATTTATGTGAGTGGGGGTAAAAGAGGACTGGATATAGGACTAAAACCGGCCGATCTTGCCAAAGTGCTCAATGCCCAGTTTGTCGATGTGCTGGATACATAAAATCACAGCAAGATGTTCTTTTAAATTCAGAGGATATAGAACGATAAACTTAAATGAGCTGCATGTTTTTTGGTCGGAAATAACAGTAAATTATCTTATACATTTGTATATTGGAGGCGTGAAAACGCAGCCTGACTGTGTCTATAACAAGGAATTAAAACAAAAATACAAATTATTATGCGGAGCATAAGGGATGAAAATTCAAAATAAAAAATGGCCAAAGTTCTGTCTGACCTTGTCTGCGATGGCGATGCTATCTGCGTTGCCAAGTGTGCAGGCCGCTTCTACGCCTTCAGCTGCACCTGCCAATTCTCAGCAGGTTTTCTTTGTCGGAAATAACTGGGATGGTACGGTCACTGTGATTCGTCCTTCAGGTGATTTTGGCAAAATTGGCGTCATTAACATGATTCCTGACCGGAAAGAGCGCCTTAAGGAAATTCACCTGAATCCAATCAAGCTGATTGCCTATACTTACATTCAGGCCACAGCGGGTGAAGGCAATGACCAGCTGGTAGATGATATGTACTCTACGCCAGACGGGCAATCGGTGGTCGCATCACGCCCAAGTTTCGCCGATGTCGTATCAATCAATATCAAAACTGGCAAGATTAACTGGCGCACACCTGTTGAAGGCTTTCGTGCCGACCATATGGCGGTATCACCAGATGGACAACGGGTCGCCGTATCTGCATCTTCAGGAAATGTAGTGCATGTACTGGATATCAATACCGGTAAGGAAGTAGGTCGTTTCAGCACGGGCGATAAACCGCATGAAAATATTTATTTTGATGGCGGCAACAAGATTCTGAACTCTGCTATCGGCAACGTGGAAACCTCGATGGATGCCCAATGGCAAGATTTTACCAAAGGAAAGCGTTTTATCACCATCGCAGATGCCAATACCCATCAGGTGTTGAGAAAAATTGACTTCAGACCCGCACTGGATGCATTTGGCCGAAAAGATTTGTCCAACTCAGTACGACCAATGGTATTTAGTAAGGATGAAACCAAACTGTATGCCCAGGTTTCATTCTTTAATGGTTTGATTGAATACGATCTGAACCAGAACAAGATTAGCCGGATTGGACAGTTGCCAGGGAGCGACAGTATTCCGAAAGATCGGACAAAATGGGTGAATGATTCGCGCCATCATGGCCTATCGATCAGTGCTGATGGTGAAAAGCTTTGTGTTGCGGGAACTATGGACAATTATGCCACTATTGTTGATCGCAAGACGCTGACTGCCGGGAAACTGATTTCTGCGGGTAAACCGTATTGGGCAACGCGTAGCCCGGACGGTCGTAGCTGTGTGATTTCCGAAAGTGAAACTGATGTGGTTACCGTGATTGATTTTGCTACTGGCAATAAAGTGCTTAGTGTACCAGTAGGAAATCACCCACAACGTGTCCGGATTGGTTATGCGCCTGCAGACTGGTCAACACCGTAGTTGATGAGTAGAAAAGACAGCTTTTGAACAGGGGCTGTCTTTTTAAGCTGAGGACACAAAGATGAATAATAAAACAATTCAGTTATATGTATTGATTACATTGCTCTTGTTTGGAGCCTTACTGGGTATTGGCTATCAAATACGAAAAGAAATCTATCAAACCCATCTTACTAATCAACCCCATTCTGCTCCCGTCCAGCCAGCTGAAAAATCTGCAAATGATGCCTCTGTCAGCTCTACTGCTAATAGTCAAACCAATAAAACCGGACAAAATAATGCATCTGCAAAGCAAAGTGAATTGTTAAGGCAGCAGCAACAATTATATCTGGACTTTTCCACGATGATTAATGCATTAAGTGAAGGACAACGACCCGATCTTCAACAGGTCAGCTTACTAATCACTCAGCAGCAGAAGCTGGTAGAGGCTCAACAGGTCAGCAAGGCCGAGGCGAAAGCACAGATTGAGTTTCTGATCAAAGTCTTGCCTGAAATGGAACATGAACTGCATCGGGCCTTACGAGCTTTAGATTAAACCTGTATTTGCTGTCTGCAGGCTACTTGTATCTTTAATTATTCTAGAAGTGAAAATTGATCGCATAAAAAAGCCCGAATAAAAAGTCAGGCTTTTACAGACAAAATATCGAAGACTTGACAGCTTTATAAACAGTTCGCAGGCTTGGGTACGCCGGCCAAACGGCTTAAGTGACGTGCCACCAGACCAGTATTAAACTTTTCCTGAAGCATGGCATTATTGATATCGGCACTGACAGTTTTCATTAAAAATTTGATTAGAGGGCGCGTTGCTGGTGAATGGCCAAACTGCTGATAGAACTGACGTACCGCTTGCAGAATTTCAAAATGCCATGGGGTCAAGTCAAGGTCCAGGCTATTGGCTAGGAGTTGAGCGACATCTTCATTCCAGATGGTGTAGTCAACCAGATGACCATCTTGATCCAATTCTAAATTCATATTTAACCCATTCATTATTTCATTGAAATGCAGCGATTAAACTGGAGGCAAAGAGCAGCAAAATCTGCATAATTCAACAATTTTACTTGATCAGGTAAGGGCTGTATCAAGAGTTCAGCATCATTTTTCAGTATGTGGACTTGCTGCAGGCTTTGCAGGAATGGGTGTTCTAGCTGTAATACGGCTTCACCCATCAGCACGACCTGATCGCTCGTTGTATAAATCTGAGCCAATTGATCGAGGATCTGTGCAGTTGCCGCATAGCTAGACTGAATCAGGTAAAGTGTATGATTTGACATTTGTATATCCTCGTTTCTTACCAATACAGCACGTGATTAAAACTTTGAACAAACTCAGAAGTTAGTTCAATGAACTCGAGGTCGTGTTCGCTCTGGATTACAAATGGGGAATTCTGGTTTTTCTGTTCAATCAGAATCGGAGTGAGATCATAAAACTCGAAACTGTTGACCATATTTGATGCCAGTTTAAAGGCATGTTGTAACTGGTCAAATTGCAATTCTGAACGCAGAAGGCTAAGGGCAGCACCTTGTAGCAGGACTTTAACTTCCGAGCCAAATGTCGCCAATACCATTGTCGCAGACAGACTTTCATGCACCTGCAGGCTGGTCAGATTGGCTTGGGTTAATATAACAAGTACAGATTTCACACAAGATTCCTTGGAAAAGCAACACATTCTAAAAAATGGAACATCTAGAATTGAATCAGACGTTGTGAGGATTGAACAGCATCGGCAAGTTCACCTAAACCGACCAATTCAAACGCATCTGCCAGATTATGCTGCTGAATATTGTGACGTTGAGCATTATCCGGATCTGTAATTCCACGCGCCAGTGCTGCACTTACACAGACCGGGAGGCGAATCTGCAGTGCTTGCCATGCATGTGTAAGATGACGTTGATCGTCGGGTACCCATTGCAGTGCATTTGCAACCGATACGCCGTCCTGATAGAAAAATACACGGAATGCTTCCTGCTTATCCTGCAAAGCCTGAGCTAAACCTAGGGCATGCCAGGCATAAATGGAAGTCGGTGCGGAGGTAACAAGAATTAAGGTACTCATCGAAATTCACTACAGGCTTGATCAATAGCAACAGATTGATCTTGGCTTCATTAGAAAGTAGGTAGTATAAATGATTTTAGTGACGGGTGGATTAGGCTTTTTAGGCTCACATATTGCTTTAAGTCTGTTAGCACAAGGACTAGAGGTCATTGTGGTCGATAATTTGGCCAATGCTAACTTACAGACTCTGGAGCGCCTCGAATTTATTTCTGGTATGTATGTACCTTTTATCAAGATTGATATTCGCAACACACCAGCATTGAATAAAGTCTTTGAGCAGAATTCGATTCAGGCTGTAGTGCATACCGCAAGTTTTAAGTCACTGGAAGAATCAGTATTAAAACCACTTGAATATTATAATGATAATGTCAGCTGTATTATGAGTCTCATGCGTGCCATGCAGCGTACCGGGGTACGTCATCTGGTACATTTATCCAGTTTGGCGGTATATGGCCAATCTGGCACAGACTTAAGCGAAGATCTGCCTTTTAACTTTACTTATCCTAATCCTTATATCAAGTCGCAACAGATGGTGGAGGAAATTATTCGGGATACCGCTAAAACTGACAATGAATGGCGGATTGCGATCTTGCGTCTTTCTAATATTGCCGGTGCCTTTGAGCATGGTCTCTTAGGGGAAGCAGTACCACCTTTACCGAAAAATATTGTACCTCTGGCAATGCAGGTCGCTGCGCAGCAACGTGAATATCTTGAATTACGCCGTCAGGCCCATACCGCAGATGGCACAGTAGAGCGCAGTTTTCTGCATGTCGCAGACTGTTGTGATGCTGTGATCAAATCCTTACAGTGGTTGTCACAACAGCAGGAATTAAAGTGTGAAGCCTTTAATATCGCTGGTGAACTGATTTCCATACAGGCTTTACTGGATCAGCTTGCTGAAGTCACCCAGTCTGCAATTAAAACTGTGGATGCCTTACCTTATCCCCATGCTGAACTGGACCAGTTAGGTGCGAATACTGAAAAGGCACAACAGGTTTTGCATTGGCAACGGCAGCGCTCGATCAGAAAGATGCTTGAGGATGAATGGTTATTTTATCAAAATATTCTCAAAGGGCAGTAAATTAGATTTTTAATTTAATATTTGATAATAATTATCATTTACATATTTAATGTAATCGATTACTTTAAATGATTAGAGTAAATCATTGATATACAGATTCCTAAGATTATTAATAAGCAAAAAGAATTGAGGTTGAACATGCAAACACGTATTGAACATGACACGATGGGAGAAGTGGCTGTACCGGGTGAGGCATTATGGGGCGCTCAGACTCAGCGCAGCTTGCAAAATTTCAGAATTGGAAATGAACGTTTGCCACGGCCAATGATTCGTGCCATGGGACTCGTCAAAAAAGCGGCTGCCTTGACTAATGCCGAGCTGAACCAGATTTCACAAGAACTGTCACAATATATTGTGGATGCTGCTGATGAAGTCATCAGTGGTCAATGGGACAGTCAATTTCCACTGGTGGTCTGGCAAACTGGTTCAGGTACGCAAAGTAATATGAACTGTAATGAGGTAATTGCCAATATTGCCAACCAGAAACTGGGTAATCATTTAGGGGCACAAAAACCGGTTCATCCAAATGATCATGTTAACCGTGCTCAATCTACCAATGACTCATTTCCGACGGCGATTCATGTGGCTGCGAGCTTGCAGATCAATGAACTTTTAATTCCGGCAGTCACACGTTTACGCGATACCTTATATGTCAAATCTCAGGAATTTGCTGATATTGTAAAAATTGGCCGGACACATCTGCAAGATGCTACGCCGTTAACGTTGGGACAGGAATTTAGCGGTTATGTTTCTCAACTCGATCATGCACTTCTTCGTCTAGAACAGGCCTTGGGGGGACTGTACGAACTGCCATTGGGCGGGACAGCCGTCGGTACAGGGTTGAACGCTCATCCTGATTATGCTGTTGAAGTAGCTAAAACTCTTGGATATTTAACTGGTTTGCCATTTGTAACAGCACCAAACAAGTTTGAGGCTTTGGCTGGCCGTGATGCTGCAGTATTCGCTTCAGGTGCCTTAAAGACTTTAGCCGTTAGCTTAAATAAGATCGCTAATGATATTCGATGGTTAGCCAGTGGTCCACGTTGTGGTTTTGGGGAACTCCGTATTCCTGAAAATGAACCGGGTTCTAGCATCATGCCGGGTAAGGTGAACCCGACGCAAAGTGAAGCGATGACCATGGTAGTCGCGCAAGTTCTCGGCAATGACACCACCATTAGTGTAGCGGGTGCATCAGGTAATTTTGAACTCAATGTATTTATGCCGGTCATTGCCTATAATCTGCTGCAATCTATCCAGTTATTAGGTGATGCTTGTAATAGTTTTAATGATCATTGCGCCGTTGGTATTGAGCCAAATCATGAAAAAATTGAACATTTCTTGCATGATTCATTAATGCTAGTTACAGCCTTGAATCCGGTCATTGGTTATGAGAATGCAGCCAAAGTTGCCAAGACCGCCTATAAGGAGGGTAAAACCTTGAAACAGGTGGCTGTGGAACTTGATCTCGTAACAGCTGAACAGTTTGATGAAGTCGTCAGACCTGAACAGATGGTTTCACCGAATGCCAAATAAAGGTAAATGTTTTTAATCTTTTAGCTGTTTTATCATGGAATAGTCAGCAATGGTTTTTATCTCGGGCAGACTTGCGTACAATAGGGGCTAGATAAGATTACCCACTGATGATTGTTTTATGTTTGATATTTATTTAACGGATGTTCAAAAAAAGGTGCAATTCAAGGATTATCCAGGTGAGCATCCTGTTAAATTTATTCTGAATTTCAAAAAGATTTTTCCAAGTGTTATGGAGCTTCTTTTACCTGTACTGCCAGATAATGAAAATCTGGAAGAAATGTCTTGGGAATCGACCAGCGATGATTTTGAAACCTTCCAGATGTTTTTAACCGGTTGGGGCATCATCGAATTACGTTTGAAAGCGATTATGCAGTTTAAAGATAAAGCATTTGCGGATCGTTTAGTTAAACAAGCCCAACAGAAACGCAAAGATTATCAAAAGCAGCAAACCAAGCTCAGCACAGTTGAATTGGATTATCTTTTTATGCATGAGATGCATGCTTTAATTGATGCAGAGCTGGTTGAGCTCGGTGAAAAATTCTATTTACCGATTTTACGCGATCTTTGGAAAAACAAAGTATCTGCTCAGGTTTTGAATGCAAAGTTTTAAACCAGGTGTTTAGCTTTTATTTATAAAATTAATCCCTCAATTTTGAGGGATTAATTTTATCTGAAATATGAGAATTTTTTCATAATTCCTTGTCTAGCAAAATAGCCTAAGCTATAGAGATTTTATAAATAAATATCTTAATTTTGCTCAGTAATAGCGCATGCTAGATCATGGTTTATCATCTGGCCCTTTAACAGTGCATATGTTTTAACGATTGTTCAAAAAATAGATGAAAATGATCATTTTTAGCTAAAAAATATATAAAAATATCAAATAAATAGCCTAGTAATTAAGTCAATTATTTTTTAAGGTATAGGTGCTTTAGCTTATTATAAGGTTAAAGCCTCATTAATTAGTTATCCTTCACAAAAATAGCTGAAGGTTCAAATTTTCCCGAAGATATATCCCAGGATTTTGAAAAATGTCGAACCAGTTTTTAGATTTAATTACTAAGCGCCGTACTATTTATGCTATTGCCAAGAATGTTGAACAATCTCCTGAATATTTAACTGATCTGATTCAGACTGCGATAAAACAAAGCCCATCTTCTTTCAATTCTCAATCTTCACGCGCCGTCATTTTATTCAATTCAGAACATGAGAAGTTCTGGGGCTTTGTTGCAGACAAATTAAAAAGCTATGCCAAAGACGAAGAGAGTGCTGCAAAGACCACAGCAAAGATGGCCAGTTTTGCAGCAGGGGTAGGTACAGTCCTATTTTTTGAAGATCACAACGTAGTGAAAGGTTTGCAGGAACAGTTCCCATCTTATGCAGACAACTTCCCAATCTGGGCGGAACATTCGACTGCAATCGCACAATTTGCAACGTGGACAGCATTGCATACAGAAGGGTTGGGCGCATCATTGCAGCATTACAATCCGATCGTAGATGAGCAGGTTCATGCGGAATGGAGCATTCCATCAAACTGGAAACTTCGTGCACAGCTGGTATTTGGTTCGATAGAGGGTGAGCCGCGTGCCAAAGATTATCTTGCGGATGAAGAGCGTTTTAAAGTTTTTAAATAACTTTATTCATATCTGCCCTTAACCAGTGTAAGGGTAGATATTTTTTAGATTTCGATGAAATTCTCATGAGCCTCATTAAAATTAAGTTAAAATAGCGCGCTAATGTAAAAAATTAATGAGTACAACCGAATGTCGAAAAACACGCAAAACCTGTCACCTTTACAAGAACTGATCGCAGAACAAAAACTGCTCTGTGAAGAAGTTGGTTCGGCTTATGTTGCAGTGAGTGGTGATGATGTGGTTGCCGTGGCCGTACATACCTTGAAACAGGATCCAATTGTCGGCATTCGTAAAAAGCCTGAGTCGGCTGAAAATATCAGCTGGTATATTTACGGGGGAGAACCTTCAAGTGAAGATGCTTTTGAAACCATGACCGTACGTGAATTACAGGATATTGCACCAGAAGTATTGCCGTATCTGGCTCTGGAAACAGGTTTTCGTTTCATGATCGATGCCGATGATTATGAAGATGTCTGGAAAGAAGAAATCTAAATGCTAAAAAAATCATCTTTCATTTGTGCTGGATTGCTATTAGGGCTAAATAGTATGCTCTTTGCAGAGCCACTTTCACAAAGTGCCTACGACCAGTTTATTTCAGTACAGACTAAAATCGTGAATGAAACCAAGCATATTTTAGATGAAGATGATCAAAAGGCAGATGCTCAAACTCAACGCCAGGCTTTCTGTAATCGATTGAAAGCCTATGAGGATATTCAAAAGGTGTCCGAAGAAAATAGTGATCTGAGTATGGCACCTACGATGGCAATGATTGCCAGAAACTTTCTGGAGCGGCAGGATCAAAGTTTGACTAAATCTGGAATGACGGCGAGTGTATTTTGTAAAAATAGGGAAGTAGAATAGGTTATAAAACACTTCTCTTTCTCGAACGTTTTTCGCTGGAAAATATAAATAAAGCAAATGATTCTAATTTGAATAACCGGGCTTTTATAAATACGAAAAGTTCATTATTAATATATTTTCAATAAAACTATTAAGTTAATTTAAAATATATTTGATAGAATTACCTTATATCTCGGGGATATATCCACTGATATTATCTCATTAATTAGAATATTTAAGTAATGGCAATTATTTTTCTAAAAACTTCCTAGAAATACTAAATAGTATTTGATAAGAAATGATTTTCATCCGAGCTAGGCTAGTTGCTGCACGCAGCTCATATTTAATAATTCAAATATCTTTAAAAGTTTGTAAAATAGCCTAAGCGAATTATAAATGTTAATAGCTATGAAAAGAAAAGGGGAGGAAACTTAATAATAGTATTTTCTGCTTAGCCAATTTGTAAGAAGCTAGGTAGTAAATTCCACCTGACTGCTTATACACCCGAAATATGACTTGTAAATGTAGTGTGGCTTATTATGCATATCCAGTTTTTGATTATGAATGAGTAAATAAGTGATAGTCAGAAAATTAAAAATTTTAAAGCTACCTGAGCTTATTTGAATAATAACAGCTAGTTTTTAGACCTCTCTGATTTTAAAAAATTGTACCAGTTTCACCTATTTAGCCTAAGCAAAAATTATTGCATATAAATAGCCTAAGCATATTTTAAAATTTAGCAATTGATTAATTCCCAATAAAATTCCAATATCACCACATCATCTATGAAATCACGGAATTCTCAAATGATCCTCAACTACCAAATCACCAGTCATGATAACTCAACACTTGTACCAATGGTCTTCATTCATGGTTTATTCGGCAGCTTGAGTAATTTAGGAATGCTGGCGCGACATTTTTCAAGCCAGCGTACCGTCATTCAGTTAGATCTGCGCAACCATGGCTTATCTGGACATAGTGATGAGCATAATTACCACTTGATGTCAAAAGATGTACTTGAAACATTAGATAGTCTTAACATCACCAAATTTGTTGTGGTAGGGCATTCTATGGGCGGCAAAGTTGCCATGAAACTGTCTGATATTGCGCGTAATCGGGTAGAGCAGCTTGTGGTTCTGGATATAACTCCAATCCCATATCATGAAAATCATCATGCGGAAATTTTTGAAGCCTTATTTGCTGTCGAGCGTGCAAACCTAAGTTCCCGGTTAGAAGCGACAAAAATCATGCGTGAATATCTGAATGAAGAAATGGTAATTCAGTTCTTGCTAAAATCTTTTAACAAAGGGAAGTGGCTGTTTAATGTACAGGCGCTCTTTAACCATTATCAGGATATTTTATTTTGGGAAGATATTACTCCAATTGATACTCCGGCACTTTTTCTCAGAGGTGGTAACTCTTTTTATATTTCTAAACCAGAGCATTTCGCTGCGATTGACCGCCAATTCACCCATTCCAAAGTTGAACTCATTGAAAATGCAGGTCATTGGCTGCATGCTGAAAATCCTGCACAAGTACTGGAACATATACAAGCATTTCTAGATGCACAATAATAAATAACACGGTTAACTTTGAAACTTTGAATCGAAGGTCAGTATCCAGCTGCCTGTAGCTGACCTTCATTAACCAACTGGTTTGCCATTTCAGCGGTTTTTTTCAAACCTGGCATACGATATTCAGTATGACCATAATCTTTAATCGATTTCCACCGACCGCCCCATGTGAGTCCGACCGATTCTGCGACTTGACCATACAGTTCATAACCACGCATTGCCCATGGATCACGTTCGCTGATGATGACTTTACCATGACGTTTAAAGGCAACGTCAGCTGCTAAACCGAACTGATGATAACTTTGATAACCTCTAGCACGCGTGGTATTCGGATTTGCAGAAAGTGAATTTTGACGTTCCGGACTGCGATAACCTTCTAGTAAAACCAGTTCATATCCATACTGTTCACGCATTATTTTGAAGACCATCAATAAACGCTGTTTATAACGTGGATTAATTTTATTCCATTTCCGGTTAACTATATTGAGATCACTATGATTATGGATCATAGGCAGATGTACATCTTCAGTAGGATCAGGTGGATTTATAACTTGGGCAGAAACAACATTGGTATAGTAATGGACTTCTCCCTGTATGGCTTCTTCAATCAGATGACCTTCTACTTCTGGGGGCGGTGCTAACACCTGACCATCGAGTAAAGTATAAATTTGGGGATCAACTTCACGTAAATAATTTGCTTCAAAAGTACTGGCAGTAATGGGGCGGGTTAAAGTAAAAATTACAATACTGCTAAATAACACTAAGGCCGCCAGCAAAATCCACCATTGTTGAATATGCCAATGTGACTGGATTTTATCTGAAGATGCTGCCTGATTAAATTCCCAGGCAACCTGTCTGGCTGCCAAAATTCGGTTCTTGCTATATGGTAAAATTTGCATGCACAGGTTTATCAACCGGATTCGGAATTCATAAGAAACCAGCAGCAACATACCTAAGCTAAGCAAAACAAAACTGAAAAAAATGAAGTAGATCATGCTGTTTATGACAGTGCTACTTCAGCACTTTCCTGTAGCGTAGTTGCTGAGGGCTGTTCCTGTGACGAAGTATTTGTAGTTTTTAGCTCAACAGATTTTTCTGTTTGTGCTGGCGATAGACGATCAGCATTTATATTTAAAGAACTTTTTTGCGAACCTTTAATTATCTTAGTCTTTATTGCTGAAGATTGAATTGTCCGAATTTCCGGTTTAAGTGGTTTATTTTTATCATTGGCCTGAATTAAAGGTTTTTGCTCTTGGGCACCAAACGCAGATTCAAAAGGTGAAGTATGGTTTTTAGATTCTGCATTACTTTCTGGCTTTGCTACCTTAAACATATTTTCAATATGCTGATCAAAACCATCTTCTGGATTCTGGATATTATCCTGATCCGACGGCGTAGCGGCTTTTGGAATAATTTGCTCAGATTCTGCGGCATGATTTAAGTCTGATATTTGATGATTTTCTGCATTAACTCGTGTACGGCTTGATCCCGAATGATTCTGATAATAACCATAGCCTAGTAAAACAGAGCTTACTGATAGCACCCCCAATACAAATCCGCTCAATAGGTAAAATTTAGGAGAATGAGGAACCGGCTTTATAGACCGTAAAAGACGAATATGTTTATTATTTTTGTTTGCCATAGTGAGTATAATATTTATGGTAAATGGATAGTAATGTGAGCTTGTTCTACAGGAACACTAATCACATTCTGATATTGGGAAAATGCTGCATTACGGTCTTTGGACAATACATAGTGCAGACCAATAAAGCTTGCCAGAGCAAACACTAGCCAGAAAATCAGAATCCAGAAAAATGGCAATTCACGGTGAATGATATGTTTAATCTGGTCTGGAATTGCAGCAAAAGGAGAAAATGCCTTTTTCCCTTTGAGGTAATCGATTTGATCACCGACACGACTAATCAGACTGTTCAACTGGCTCATTGATTCAATTCGGTATTTACCATGAAAACCTAATAATAAACAGTAATGATAAACTTCAAGAACGGCGAGGCACTCCTTGTCTTTATCACGGATTTTTTCCATGTGTTCAAAAAAACGATAACCAGCCAGTTGTGATCCAAATAAACTGAGTTGTAGCGGGCTCATCATCCAGAAATTTTTCAGATCAAAAAAACGGGAATCCTGTTGAGTAACAATGGTCTCATCTAACAAAGCACAATATGCATATTTTGCATTATTAATATCTTCTGCAGAAAATTGCAGTTTTCTTGCCTGATTTTCAAAACGTGACAGCATATCTAGCACTTTCTGGCGGAATGACTCCGGATTAGAGGGTACATACTGATTGCGAATCAGGAAAACTACATAGAATCCGTCATGTAACAGATCGACCAGATGGGTAGTTGCTGAGTGTTGATTCTTATCTATCTTTGTATTGGTCTGAAAACCTGTACCAATCTGTCCATCATCAAATAGCGATGGCGCATTATTAATACTATTCATTATTCTTATCCATTTACCACAGCAATCAGTTCAATTGAAATATCCTGGAATCCACTTGGGATATAGACACAGATGGTCTCGGACTCCAACATCCGTTGATACAGTTCATTATTTGGTTCGATTTCAAAATAGCTCACTCCAGAACGCACTGGAATGGCGGTCGGCACTTGAATCAGATGCTGAACAGGTACAGCTGGCAGTGCTGCAATCACGCGTTGTTCAACATCGACAGTACTGCCAACCTTGAAACGGATCGGCACATAGGCAATCAGATCATGGGCTGGCATGACACTACTCGATACTGCAAGATACAAACGGGTATCTCGGGAAATTTTGTCTGTTTCAAGACTGCCAACCCAATAGGATGGACGGGTTTCTTTCAGGGCAATACTGATATAGCGGTTTGAAATAATCGTATCCAGCAATTCACGTAAAATCACGTCGAGCTGGCCAAAGCTTTCCTGTAAATGATGATGCTGATATTGGGGTAAATGATCGACAGCATAAGCGGTTGAAAAAGTCAGGAGCGAGCCGGTCAGACGTAATAATTCAGAATACAGCCGTTCTGGATGAATACGTGGATACTGCAAGATGTGATTCAACGTTGCATGTGCAGTATTGAGTACATTCACCAGCCAGAAAGACACAATATCACCAGAACGGAATTCAATCAGTTTCTGTTCATTTTCACGGTTATTGTTTTGAATGGTTTTGATCTTGGCCCGGATAATATTCAAGGTACGCTTCAGATTATTCAACAGATTTTCTGATGCTTCGATATGCAGGATGGGGGGAATAAACTTGTGATCCAGTACAAAATTCCCGGAACTTTGCCGTTTCATTGTGCCAATCGGAAGATAAAAATAGCCATCCAAAGCCTGTTCAGGTCCTTGGCTTATTTCAAAAATCTTAAATTCCGCACGACGGCGTACCAAGGTGATTTCTGCTGTAGCCGCATTGGTAAACAGATCATGGGTTGAACTTAAATAGGAATGATAGCGACTGGATTGAGAATGATCTTGATGATGAAGATTCTGCTTACTTGCCTGAATCATCGGTAAAGCAAGATAAATCGCCATTTCTGTACGCAGATTCAAAGTATCAAGCTGTATAGGTTCAGGTAATAGATCCAGTTCAGGTGCACGATAAATTTCCCCATCTTGCCAGACCATTTTAATCCGGCTGAGTGCCAGTATATTCATGCCTAACTGGGTTTCATCGAATTCAATTGACTGAATTCCATAGGCAAAAGGCAAGCTCGCCTGAATGATATGGTTCAGGCGTTGTTCGTGATAGGCATCCTGTAACTGAAAATGCTGAGGTCTTAAAAATAGGCCTTCACCCCAAAGAACTTTTTCTGCTTTAAACATTCAGTATTACCACTCATTATTGGAATTATTCATATCGTGTACACCTAGTAACTCTTGAACCTGTTCCAGGGGATTTTCATTTTTAATCACTTGTGCCAGCCATTCATGAAGTGGCATCTGACTCCAGCGAATGGTTTTTTGCAGCATATAACTTACCGGACTATGCGGTTCGTGCATCTGGAAATAATCCGCAATTTCATTTAAGACTTTCAATGCCTGTTCCCGATTGGCCAGATGATTTTGTGGCTGTAACCGGAATTGAGTTTGAACAACAGGGGAGGAAGTATCTGTATAAACTTGCTGAATTCCTGAGTCTGTCGGCGAGATTAAGCTTTCAGTATTTTGATTCGCTAATTGTTCCACTTTATATAGACGTTTAATTAGGGAAATGATCGAATCAATCTGTTCGTCAATTGCAGAAAAACTCGGTGCATTCAAACCCAGTAATTTATCCAGAATAGTTTTTAGATGGTGCCAGTGCTGTTGAATATCCAAAACCTGCTGGTAGTTTTCTATTATTACAGAGTGGGAAGTAGCCTGTAGCAATTGCTCGAACTTTTGTAGCTCATCGTTGCTACTTGAAGATTCGCCATCTTCATCCTGCTGATTACGGCGTATCCGGACATTTTTCTGATGTAAAAATGCCTCATAATTTCCTAAATGATAAAACGGCGCCTGACTGACCAGGGGAACCTGTTTCATCAAAGCTGGAATCTGGTTGATTAAGCCTTGTAGCAAACCCAGGCGCTGATCCAGATCATCATCCTCAATTAAAGGATGCATGTCCTGCCAATATTGCTGAATACTGCGATGGCTCAGTTCCAAGCCGCGTGCAACCCCTTCAAATCCGTGAGTTCTTGCCCAAGCTTCAGCTAACCAGATATAAAGACGCAGATCTTTGGTTTTATCACTTAACAACTCAACTGATTTATTCAACACAAACTGCCAGTCTGCCTGACGTGGCTCAGAGATCCAGTCGCCTTGATCTAACAGAGGATCATCCTGAGTTTTGGCCTTTTTAATGGCATGAAAGTCATTTGAAAACGAGCAATCCTCACCACCTGGCTGATGATCAGAGATTGGGGCAAGCAGTTGTTCAATATCTAGAATCATTCTTCACCTGAAACTTGTTCTTCTTATTTAATTCTTTATCTTTTAAAATATAGCTTTATACAGCATCCGTTTTCTGTTTCCGGATGCGTTTAGTTTTCGCTTTAAATTGCTGTGGATCTAAGTGATAAATGATTTCATCATTTTCAACATCAATCTTAATTTTTTCAGGAACTTTTTCCTCACTCAACGCCATCAAAATTTCAGTCGCTAAAGCCGGTAATACGCTGGCATTGAGAATATGGTCAACATTACGGGCACCACTATCAACTTCTGAACAACGGCTTAGGATTAGTTCTAGCAGATCATCGCTATAAGTAACTTCTGTCTTGTATTGTGCCTGAACACGCTGAATAATTTTGCCAAGTTTATGTTCAATGATTCTGATCAGCAGATCATCATGCAGCGGGAAGTACGGTACGATCTGCATACGCCCCAAGAACGCCGGCTTGAACTGTTTATATAAACTTGGCTTAATCTGTTCAATAAGTTCATGTGCACTTGGCCAGTTTTCAGGTTCCTGATTGAGACAGACCTGCATAATCGCAGATGATCCTGCATTTGAAGTCAGCAAAATTGTAGTGTTTTTAAAATCAATCAAACGACCTTCACCATCTTCCAGCATGCCTTTATCAAAGACCTGATAAAACAGTTCCTGCACATCACTATGTGCTTTTTCAATTTCATCCAGCAGAACCACACTATATGGATTACGGCGAACAGCTTCAGTCAGTACGCCACCTTGCCCATAACCGACATAACCTGGCGGTGCGCCTTTTAATGAAGAAACGGTATGTGCTTCCTGATATTCAGACATATTAATCGTGATTAGATGTGATTCGCCCCCGTGCAGTTCATTGGCGAGGGCGAGGGCAGTTTCAGTTTTACCAACCCCACTTGGTCCCACTAATAAGAAAACACCTTGTGGTTTGTTAGGATCTTCCAATTTGGCTTTAGACGTTTTAATGCCTTGCACCAGTTGTTGCAGGGCATAATCCTGTCCCATCACGCGCTGAGCCAGACGATCTTCAAGTTGTAATACTTGCCGGATTTCATCATTGACCATCTTGCCCACTGGAATACCTGTCCAATCCGAAATGATTTCATGAATGATGCTGGTATTGACCCGTTCAAAGACCAGTGGTTTTTTTTGCTGTACTTCAATTAGTTCTAAGCGTAATTTTGCAATTTTTTGACTGGATTTTTCATTATGTTCTTGTGCCTGAATATCCCGGATCTGCTGAACAATCTGCAATTCACGTTGCCATTGCTCTTTAAGACACTGGATATCCTGTTTTAGATCTGAGATTTTTTTAGAAAGATCATTTAGTCTGGCATGATGAATTGGCAGGTTCTGGTTTTCCTGGGTTAATAGCTTGTGTTCCAATTCCAGATTATGCAGTTGTGCTTGTAGTTGATCGAGTTGTGCCGGCTGCGCATTTTGAGTCAGTGCAACACGAGCAGCTGCAGTATCCAGAACACTAATCGCTTTATCTGGTAACTGACGTCCACTGATATAACGATGTGAACTATATACAGCAGCGATAATCGCTTCATCATCAATCTGTAAATTAAAGTGTTGGGCCATCACCGGAATCATGCCACGCAGCATGTCAATCGCGACCGCTTCAGTCGGTTCCTCAACTTTAACGACCTGAAAACGGCGGCTGAGAGCTGCATCTTTTTCAAAATACTGTTTGTATTCTGCCCAGGTGGTTGCTGCAATAGTACGTAATTCCCCCCGTGCAAGTGCCGGTTTGAGTAAATTAGCAGCATCATTCTGGCCTGCCTGACCACCTGCGCCAATTAAGGTGTGTGCTTCATCAATAAACAGGATGATTGGATGAGAAGAACTTTGTACTTCCTGGATCACCTGTTTCAGGCGGTTCTCAAATTCACCTTTGACACTGGCACCGGCCTGTAACAGCCCCATGTCCAGCACATGTAATTGCACATTCTTCAGAGCGTCAGGTACCTGTTGCTGGGCAATTTTTAGTGCCAAACCCTCAACCACCGCAGTTTTGCCGACACCCGGTTCACCCGTCAAAATTGGATTATTCTGACGACGGCGCATTAAAATATCCAGCATTAAGCGAATTTCAAATTCACGCCCAATCACTGGATCAATTTTTCCTTCAACAGCTTTATGGGTCAGGTTGATCGTGTATTGATCCAGTGCTGGTGTTTTTTTGAGTAAAGTTTGAGAGTTTGGAGTTTTTACTGGCAGAGAAGGATGAGTTTGAGTTGACACATTTTCGATACTGTCCTGACATAAAGCCAGAAACTGATGCTTCATTGTATCGATCGGAATCAGTTCAAAAATACAGGATGAACGCATCGCAATCTGATACAGATCGGAAGCAGTCAGTAAAGCTACCAGTAGGTGTCCACTACGGATGACAGGTTCTTTTTCAGCAGATGCCAATAGCCAAGCTTGCTCAAGTAAACGGATAATTGACTTGGCAAAAATAGGGGTGCGTGAGTTTCCTTTGTTAAGCTGGAGTAAACTTTCCTTTAGATCATCCAGCAGGGCATCTTTGGAGAGCTTGTAATTTTTAAGCAGAAACTGGACATCATTTAGCTGTTCATGCGACAGCAATTCCAGGAAAAAATGTTCAATTTCGATTTCGTGGTTTTGCTGGTTAATACAGGTGTTGGCAGATTTCTCAAGACATAAGCGTGCATGATCAGATAATTTAGTAATTAAAATTTTTAGGTTATTCATGTGTTTCTCATTATTTATTCTTGCAAGGCATAATGTCTTTAAAAATTAAAAAATACCACTGTGCTGTTCTTATTATTTATTTGAATGACTGCAAGCCAATCATTTTTACTGATCTATTTGATCATGTTGTTGCATATTTTCTAACAGAATAAAATGATCAAAGTCATATAATCTTTAACATTATTTGAAAGACTGTTAAAAAATATTTTACAAAAGTCAATTTTTGTTGTTGACTTAGTGTGATCATTTTTTGTTAAATTCGCAAGATGATTTTTGAACAATAAATACAGAAAAATCATTTCAAGTAAAAAAATCAACAACCAGAAAAAGAAAAAATTGAGGCTTATTTTGAAAAAAAATATGAGTTCCATACTCGTGCTGATGATGGCTGTCTGCACGATGAGTTTGATGCAGACGCATGCTGCAACCCTGAAAAAATCATGTCTTAAAGCGTATCCATTGGCTAACGGAGATACTGATCCAGAAATACTGCAACAGTATGAACAGCTTTGTGCCAAGCCAACTCAGAAAGATCTTAATTTGCAGCGTGAAATTAAAGCCAATATTGCACAACTTTATCTGGATCGTGGTCTGCATCTGAAGGCACTTCAAGCTGTAGATCAGTTAAATCGTGAAAATTATACAACACGTCAATTAACAGATATCACATTCTTTTCTAGTGTGGCGATTTCAAATAAAGCTGTGAATTATATGCGCAGCACCGAAATTCGTCCGCTGACTGAAGAAACCTATGCCATTACCAAAGTCTTCAACGATAATGTGCGTCTATCTCAACCCGTCACTGTAATGCCTCTACGTGCAGAGAAGAATTCAAGCACCAAGAAACAAACTGTGGCAAGTTCGAGCAAAAAATCCAGCTCGACCAAGTCACGTCCAAGTGCTCCGACTAAAGCAAAAGAAACATCTACCAGTAATGTTGTCGCCAAGAAAAATGAGCCTGTCGTCACCCGTAATGTTCCGCCTACCTCCAATCCATTTGGCGCACTTCGTAATAATTAATAAAAAATAATATAGGAATCAGCATCATGGCTAAGCGTGAAAGTGTACAGAAGAAATTACAGCGGATTCGTCCACCGCGGGTTCAATTAACTTACGATGTAGAAGTCGGTGATGCACGTGAAGTGAAAGAATTACCTTTTGTGGTTGGGGTACTTGGAGATTTTTCAGCAGCATCCGAATTGGAAAAAACCAAACTAAAAGACAAGAAATTTATCAATGTGGATTTAGACAATATTGATGAAGTCATGGAATCACTGGCGCCACGTGCCAACTTTCAGGTTGAGAACACGCTGACTGAAGAGGGTGGCAAGATGTCTGTAGATCTGACTTTCAATTCCATGGGTGACTTTAAGCCAGAACAGGTGGTACAGCAGGTTAAACCATTACGTCGGCTGGTTGAGGCACGTGAACGTTTAACGGATTTACGCAACAAAATTTCCAATAATGAACGTCTGGAAGATCTTCTTGATGAAGTGCTGAAAAGTACGGATCAGATTCGCAAGATGAGTGTGGAGGCTGAAAATGAGTAATTTAAATGCAGCAACTGCTGAAAATACGAATGTAGAAGAATACTCATTACTTGACTCTATCGTTGAGCGTAGTCGTATCGCGCGTACTGATGAAGAGCATGATCGTGCCAAAAGCCTGATTGGTGAACTGGCACGCGAAGTCATGGCAGGGACAATCACCGTATCTGACAACATGATCCTGGCATTGGATAAACGTATTGCCGAAATCGATGCACTGATTTCAACCCAACTCAGCAAAATCATGCATCATAAACAATTTCAGAAAATTGAATCGACTTGGTGTGGTTTATATTATTTCTGTCAGGAAACGCCATCCAATTCCTTGATTAAAATCCGGATGTTGAATACCACTAAAAAGGAATTGATCAAGGACTTCCAAAGTGCGACTGATTTTGACCAAAGTACCTTATTTAAAAAGATTTATGAAGAAGAATATGGTTCTTTCGGTGGTGCACCTTATGCGACCTTGATTGGTGATTTTGAGTTTGATCGTACGCCATCAGATATGTTTCTACTGGAACAGATTTCACATGTGGCAGCAGCAGCACATGCACCATTTATTTCGGCAGCTAGTCCAAGCATGTTTGGTCTTGAATCATTTACTGATATTGATCGTCCACGCGATGTTTCCAAGATTTTTGAAACCGCTGAATATGTGCAATGGCGTTCCTTCCGTGAAAGTGATGATGCACGTTATGTCGCATTGACCATGCCACGTGTATTGGGTCGTCTGCCATATCATCCAAAAGAAGGTACTGCAACTGAAGGGTTTAACTACGTTGAAGAGGTTTCTGGTGAAGATCATAACGAATATCTATGGATGAATGCAGCTTATGCCTTCGGTACCCGTTTGACCAATGCATTTGACATGCATGGCTGGTGCGCAGCGATCCGTGGTGTAGAAGGGGGTGGTGTGGTAGAAGGCCTACCTGTACATACGTTCAAGACCAATGATGGTGATGTAATATTCAAATGTCCAACTGAAATTGCCATTACCGACCGACGTGAAAAAGAACTCAGCGACTTGGGTTTTATTCCGCTGGTGCATTGCAAAAATACAGATTATGCAGCGTTCTTTGGTGCGCAATCGACCCAGAAACCAAAAAAATATGACAATGATGCAGCCAATGCCAACTCAGCTTTATCAAGTCAGATCCAAT
Source organism: Acinetobacter sp. 226 (assembly GCF_048147925.1). Lineage (NCBI taxonomy): Bacteria > Pseudomonadati > Pseudomonadota > Gammaproteobacteria > Moraxellales > Moraxellaceae > Acinetobacter > Acinetobacter sp. 226. The sequence continues at coordinate 31,602 of NZ_JAYWYX010000029.1, forward strand.
ACATTATGGCAGTTTCGCGTATTGCGCATTATTTGAAAGCGATGATGCGTGACAAAGTCGGTAGTTTTGCTTCAGCTGGTAATGTTGAAGCCTTCCTGAATGACTGGTTATCACAATATGTGCTCTTGGATGACGGTGCTTCTCAGGAATCCAAGGCGCAGTATCCATTACGTGAAGCGTCAATCAAAGTTGTAGAAAGTCCAGCTGAACCTGGTCACTACAAATCAGTGGTCTTCTTGCGACCACATTTCCAGCTTGATGAGTTGTCAGTATCCCTGCGGCTGGTCACTGAATTGCCGCAATCGAGCAGCTAAGCCGGTTGTGTTTTCTATTATTTATAATAAAACAGGTTAAAAATAACAATGAAAGATATATACGTCCAATTTCGCGGTAAATATAAAGTAGATGGTGAATCACGCGATTCTGAACATAAAAGCTGGCTAGAAGTAAATTCCTGGTCACATAATATTCGTCAGCCAAAATCTGCAACTTCTTCTAGCGTTGGTGGCCATACCGCTGAGCGTGTAGAACATTCTGACATGATTTTTGTTAAAGACCTGGATGCAACCAGCCCCAAACTTTGGGAAGCCTGCTCTGCTGGTTATACCTTTGATGAAGTGCAAATTGACTTCTATCGTGCCAACGGCGACAAGCGTATCAAATACCTTCAGATCAAACTGAAACACGTGCTGGTTTCTCAAGTAACGCCAAGCGTGAATGAAGAAGGTGTACCGACTGAAGCATTTGGTCTGAAATATGCTGCGGTTGAGTGGACTTATAACCAGCAAGATATTAACGGAACACAGAAAGGTGCCATAACCAAAAAATGGTCATTATCGAATAATACCGCATCTTATGCAGCTTAATTCTTCTGTGTTTAGAGGCTTGCATATGCAAGTCTCTAGCTGAAATTTGAATATTCCAAATGGATGATGGAAACGCATGAATCTGGATCAGCTTTATCCTTATGGATTCCGTCCAACCTTGTTTGACCGACTGTTGCCACAAGATGATGTCAGTACACAAGGCCAGTCGATTCAGAAATTGCGTGAAGCCGTGGCGGCAGATCTGGAAGATTTATTAAATAGCCGCCTGGCCAAACTGGATCATATTATTGATGACTATGCTTGGGTAAAACAGTCCATCCTGCAATTTGGCATTATTGATTTTGTCGGTTTATCAACCGCAAACCCAATGGATCGCGACAAAATTTGTCGCTCAATAGAAGCATCTATTTCAGCACATGAACCACGGCTTAAGCATGTACGGGTAGAAATGCTACTGGATGAAAACAATATGGGTAGTCTCTGCCTTAGCATTCATGCCTATTTAAATATCCATCCTTTATATGAACCTGTAGTTTTTGATGCTTTACTGAAGCCGACCACACAACAATACGTTATTTTGCCAAGATTATAATTAGAATGAGCGCGATTGAAGAAGTATTACCTTATTACGAAAAACAGCTGCAGGAATTTAGCCAGCAGTCCCGAGAATTTGCCAATAAATATCCTAAAATTGCCCAGCGTCTGTCCTTAAATCAGGAGCAGATTGACGATCCGCATATTGAACGCCTGATTCAGGCATTTTCACTGATCTCGGCACGCATTGATAAAAAGCTGAATGACAGCTATCAAATTTTCACCCGATCAATTTTTGAGGTGATGTTTCCCCAGTATTTAAAGCCGTTTCCAGCATGTTCTATTGTTAGTTTTGAAGATGTCAATAAAATCAAACAGCTAAGTAATGCATATCTGATTCCTAAAAATACATCTTTAAAGTCTAAAAGTGTACGCGGCGTACAATGTGAATACCGGACTGTGCAGAATGTGACTTTACTCCCCATTGCATTGAAAGCTGTCAATTTCAAAACTCATCCTTCGGCGCATATTCACTTAAACCGTAATGCCACACTGATTTTGGATTTTGAAATCTTTAATCATCAGCTGAAATTACTGCAACAGCACCAGCTACCCATTTATCTGGATGCAATTTCAAGTTTTCCTTTACAGGTTATGGATCAGATCTTTAAGTCTGAAACCCAATTTTCAATCAAGATACATGATCAAGAATTTAAAATTCCTAATCCATTTGAATTGTTAGGTTTTACTGAGGAGGAGAGTTTACTGCCGGTGGATCAGCATACTCATCATGCCTATCGATTATTACTTGAATACTTTTGCTTTCCAGACAAGTTCAGTTTCCTGAACCTGAATCTGGATTTTCTCAATCAGGTCGAACCCGATACGTCAAATTTTGAGCTGCATGTTCACTTTAAAATGAACCTGAATGATCAGGCCGCGATTCGTAATTATTCAGAACTGGATCTTGCCAATTTCAAGCTGTTCACTACGCCAGTCATTAATCTATTTGAGAAACAGGCCGAACCACAGAAAATCAATCATCAGCGACTGGAATATCCACTCATTTCAGATGCGCATCATCCTGAATATTATCAAGTGTATTCGGTCTCCGAGATGAACCTGATTCGTGAAAAGAGTGATAAAGAACAGGTTACTCAACAAGTTTTGCCTTTTTTTGCTATGAGCTATTATCGACATGACGGCGCGCAATTTTACTATCATCTGCAGCCAGAAATTGCCAGTACGCAAAAGAATGACCTGAAATTTTCTTTAATTTCCAAAAGCCTGGAGCCACAGAATACCTTCTCTGATTTTATCAGTACTCGGCTGCTGTGCTGTAACCGCGATCTGCCTTATGAAAGCTATAACAAGGATCAGAATGCACTCAGCTTAAATGACAGTCAGCTGGCTCGACGTGGAGTGTTGTTAAAGCGCCCATCTTTACCTTATATATTCAAGCAGAGCCAAAAAGAACAATGGCGTATTATTTCCCATCTTTGCCTGAATAATCTCTCCTTGATGAAAGGCGATGCAGTCACGCATCTTAAGGAATTGCTGGAACTGTATAACCTGCCAGCTTCCAAAGAAAATCAGCAGATGATTGAAGCAATTCAATCGATTGATTTTTCATTGAGCCAGAAATTATTGGACCATAAACCTTTTCCACTGTTTGTCCGTGGTGTAAGTGCAAAGGTCAAGATGAATAACGAAGCATTTCGCGGATCAAGTCTGTATGTCTTTGTCCAATTGCTTAATCATATTTTTAACCTGAAAGTACAAATGAACAGTTATGTGGAAATGGTTGTAATTGATGCTGCAACAGAACAGGAGGTATACCAATGCGTGCAGAACGTTGGTGGCAAAAAACTTCTGTAGTGGAGCAGCTGTATCAGCAGCCAACCCGCTTTGAACTGGTGCAGGCGACTCGTTTGTTGCGTCATTATCCTGAGCAAAATCAATTACAGGACTGGAAGAGGGGATTTAGTTTTACGAGTTCACTGAACCTGAATTTTGCAAAATCCGAGATTGAATGTCTGGAATGGAAAGATCGGAAAATTCAGCTGACCAGCGCGATGATTGGCTTGACCGGTATACAGGGAGTATTGCCTTATGCCTATACCTATCGTATTAAGCAAAGTCCACGTCAACAGCGTGAGGAAACCCTGCATTTTCTCGGGTTGTTTAATCATAAACTCACCGCGCAATATATTGATGCTTCAGTTAACTATCATTTGCCACTGCGCTATGAAATTGAACAGGACAATTATTATCTGGAAATTTTACATGCGCTAAATGGCTATGTGCGTGAACAGCATCAGCAGAATCATCTGGATGATTATTTTGCTGAATTTTCCGGCTTAATGCAGGGGCAAAATAATAGTGCTTATGTGCTGAAAACCATGCTGAGTTGCATGTTCAAGCATAAGGTGAAGATCAGGGAGTATTTACCAGAACAGTTCAAGCTGGAAGATTTTCAAAAATCTTCCTTGGGTGGATCTACTCCCGCTTTATTGGGAATCAATAGTTTTTGTGGTGAATTGCTGACCCAGATTGATGAAAAAATTGAAATCGTAATTGGCCCATTAAACCGGCAAGACTATCTAAGCTTTCTTCCGCAACAAAAGCAGAGCGAAAAACTCAAACAGATCATTGCAACCTGGTGCAGCCCGACCTTGATGGTGGATCTGCGGCTGATATTAAACAAGGAAGAAATCCGTCCCATCCGGCTTGGTGATGAAAGTGTAGGGCTAGGACAGGGCGCTTTTCTGATGCCACAAGCATCTGCTGATAATCAGGAAACCTGTTATAGCCTGATGGGGAGAGCAGCATGATTAAGGTCATTGTCTCTACTATTCTGGCGTTGATCCTGATTACAAGTAGTCTAGTCATCTACTACTGGCGTGATGTGCAATACGATCCAACCGGCATGGATATGCTGCAATTCTTTATTCTGCTGCCGGTTTGTGCTGGCTTGTTATTGCTTTCTCCATGGCTGATTTACACATCACTAAAAGCTTATCAGACAGGGAAAGCACAAAAGTTAGAAGCTGCTAAAAATAAAGAGCAACATCTGCAACAGCAAAGTGAACTAGAGAAAAACAAGGAGAAACCGGTCGAAGAACTGACGCTAAAAGTCTATTCATCTGCGGCAATCCACAGCTTTGGTGAAAATCAGGACATTGTTGATGCTTTGCAGGCGTTTAAAAGCCCGGAACTGGATGAAACCTTGGCCAATCACTATGGACTGCCCATCCTGTCTTATCGTATTCGGAGTCTGGACGAGCTATTACCCGAAGCAGAAGAGAATGACACCCTGCACAGCATGCGAGTGCAACGTATAAATTTACTGATTCAGCAGCAGATGGAGCAACATAGTGAAAGCCTGTATCACATTGCTACACATCTTAGAAAGTCAGCTATGTTCTATGATGCAGAGACAGCTTATCAATATCGTATGCATCCGGGCTGGATCAATGAACAGTTTGATGAAGAGAAAGAAACGGATATTCCAGTTGAACAGGTTGCACGATTAAATAAATTGAATCTGCATATTCTGCTGCCGGCAACCTTAATTCATCTCTGGCCAGATGAAACCCAACAGAAGCTGATTGAACAGCTAGAACAGCAATATGAAATTGTGCAGAGCCAGATTCATGTCGAGTTTCATTATGTCGATCATAACAATGCCTATTCACTCTGGATGAACCTGCTCAATGATATTCAGCAGCAAAATGAACTGGTCAGTCTGGTGATTGCTGTACAGTCTGAAATTGACCAGGAGTGGCTGGAACAGCAGTTATGGCAGTCGGAACAATATCTGCCGGGAGAATATGCAGCGAGTATATGCCTGTCTTCACTACAGTTAAGCATTGAAGATTTGACAGAAATAAAAACAATAAAATTCGTTAAGCATGTCAAAAATATTAGTGAATATTTGAAGAAAAAAAGTCCAAACTTTGCTGATCAGCTACAGCAGGAAGCTGCATTTATACTTTTTCTGGATGATCCCTTACAGATCAGCACAGCAAAGAAGGTTCAACAGTATCTGGGTAAATTTGGAATAGAACTGCATCACGGCCTGTATTGTTATGCTTATCTAGGCGGTGCAACAGAGATGAAAGCACTATTTGGAATATTGCTGTGTATGCAAATGAATGAAGATGTCATTACATTGGCTTATTCAGTACAGCATCCTCAGACATTTTTTGTCTATCAACCCGTCAGTATGGTTGAGGAACTTGAACAGAACGCAGCCTGAAAAATTTTAAAAATCTGAAAAATAATAAAGAAATATAAGAGATTACAGTGAATACATTATTTTATACGATCTTGGGATATGTCTGGCAGTATGTGACCAATCCAAAAGCGATTATGGCATTGTCATTTTTCGTGGTGATTTTTTCCATGAAAAATACCGTATCCGAGCGTGTGTTCTGGATTCTGGTGGCGGTTTATAGCCTGATGCTGGTGATCTGGGGTATTTATGCATTCATCCAGCATTATCGACATGCAAAAAAAGGTGAAGAAATTTACGAGGCGATTGCTAGTACCACTGAAGCTGAACAGTACAAGCATAAGAATAAGGAAGAGTTACAGCTGATCCAACAGCAGATGAAGGAGTCAATTCAACTGATCCGCAAGTCCAGACTTGGAGATCGTAAGGGCAATGCTGCGCTATATGAGTTGCCCTGGTATATGGTGATTGGCAATCCGGCAGCTGGGAAAAGCTCTGCCATTTATCATTCAGGGCTGCGCTTTCCATTTGAAGAACATCACCAGAAAATGGTGTCTTCTGGCTTAAGTGGAACCCGTAACTGTGACTGGTTTTTCTCAACTGAAGGTGTTCTGCTGGATACTGCAGGACGTTATTCAGTCTATACGGAAGATCATTCTGAATGGCTCGGTTTCCTGAGCATTCTTAAGAAAAATCGTTCTAAGACACCTGTAAATGGCCTGATTGTCATTGTCAGTATTGCTGAACTGGTCAGCCAAAGTCCGGAAAAATCTATAAAATTAGCCAAAAACCTTCGTGCCCGTATTCAGGATTTAACCGAACGTCTGGAAGTTTTTGCTCCTGTATATCTAGTCTTTTCTAAAATGGACCTGATCGCAGGATTTACTGAATTCTTTGACTGTTATGATGCACAGGAATTTGATCAGGTCTGGGGGGCAACCTTACCGTATGCAGCCAATTCTAGCGAGCAGGCGGTAGAATTATTCGAGCAACATTACAACATTTTATACGATGGTCTGAAAAGTGTCAGTACAATACATCTGAGCCGTCGCCATTCACAGCATATTTCTCCAAGTGTCATGACTTTTCCGCTGGAGTTTAAGAGCTTAAAACCGGTTCTAAAAACCTTCATTTCTACACTATTTCAGGAAAATCCTTACCAGTTTAAACCGATTTTCCGAGGCTTTTACTTTACCAGTGCCTTGCAGGACGGCGTAATTGAAAGTCCGATGACGGAACAGATCGCTGATGATTTTCATCTGATCCGCAGTGATGATAGTGAAATTGGTCTGCCGAAACAGTCTATTTCTCAGGATCATGGTTATTTTCTGAAAAATCTGTTTTCTGAGGTCATCCTAAAAGATAAGCATTTGGTGCGTCAGCATATTAACCCTGCGAAAAAACGCCAGCGCTTTATGGCCTTCACAGGAGCGATTCTTAGCATATCAATTGTTCTTAGTTTATGGCTATGGTCCTACCGTAATAACCAGCAGTTGATTGCTGAAGTTCAGGCTGATCTTAATAAAGTAGTAAAGATGCAAGTACAGGCAAATCCTTCACTCACTCATCAACTGGATAGCTTGCTGATTTTACAAGGTCATTTACAGCAACTGGATCAATTTGATCAAAACCGGCCATTGAAATACAGTTTCAGTTTGTATCAAGGTAATCAGATTCGGGAAAAACTGCAAACTGAATATCTGAAAGGCATTGAGCATCTGGTTCTTCAGCCAACCCAGCAACAGATTGCACAGTACCTGCAACGGGTTAAAGCCAATGAAGCAGTTCTAAAAGAAAATCATATCCGGGTGAAAATCACCCATGTGGCGCAAGGACGTCAGATTGCTTCAGAACCTTCTGATCAAAATTCTCAAGATGCCTACAATGCCCTGAAAACCTATCTCATGTTGAGTAATCCTCAATATATGGATTCCAGTCACCTAAGTGATCAGATGACGCGTTTCTGGCGTACATGGCTGGAGCAAAACCGGGGTGAAATGCCGCGTGGAGAAATGATCCAGAAAGCTGAACAGATTTTAAGCTATGCCATTACATTGTCAGGACATAATGGTTTCCCTCAGATGAATTCTGATGCGGTACTGGTTGATCAGACCCGTCAGATCTTAACAGCGATTAACACCGGTGTTTCTGCACGTGATCGCGTTTATAACGAAATCAAGATGCGTGCTGCGGTGCGTTTCCCGGCAATTACGGTAAAACAGATTCTGGGGGAAACTAACCAGAATGTCATGCTGGGCAGCTATGCTTTGCCAGGAGTTTATACCTATCAGGCTTGGAAAGATTATGTGCAGCAAGCGATTGAACAGGCAGCAACCAGTTCAACGGATAGTCGAGACTGGGTGTTGAATACCACACAATCAGATGACTTAAGCTTTAGTGGTAGTCCTGAACAGATCCGTCGCCAGCTGACTGAGTTGTATAAAAAGGAATATATTGCCGAATGGCGTAAGTTTCTGAATGCGGTTCATTATGCCAAGGCAGGTGATTTTAACCAGCAAATCAAACAGATTGATATCCTGGGTGAACCTGAAAATTCTCCAATCAGGACGTTGATCCAGCATGTGGCCAAAGAAACCAGCTGGGATAATCCGGTGGTTCAAGCAGAACTGGCTGTGCCACAAAAAGGCTTTATTGCCTGGTTCAAACGTAAAGTGCTCAATCGTGATGCAGAAAAACAAGCACAACTGGCGAGTAACCAGTTAGGCCATGGCGTGATTGCACGTGAATTTCAGGTATTCTACCAGATGGCGCGTCATCGGGATGATCTGCAGAATCAATCCCTGCTAGATGGCTACATGCTTTCGATTTCCAAAATCCGCAGTCAATTCAATGACCTGAAAAGCTCTGGTGATATTGGTCCTGCAAGTATGGCCTTAGTAAAACAAACTATTCATGAGCAGAATTCCATTTTCAACACCACCCATAAATTTGTGGCCGAGAAAATGTCGGCTGGCACTACAGAGCTGGATCAGCAGCTACTGCAAAACCTGCTGATTGCACCCTTAATCCAGTCTTTTGAAAGCCTGATTGTTCCTGCACAGGCAGAAATCAACAAGCTTTGGACCATGCAGTCGTACCAGCCATTTACCCAGAGTCTGGCTCAGAAGTATCCATTTAGCAGTCAGGCAAATTTACAAGCTACTTCTAATGAAATTAATCAGATTTTTGGTGAAAGTGGCAGTATTGCACGTTTTGTAAAAGAGCATCTGGATCCTTTGGTGATCCGTCGTGGTTATACCTTAACTTCAAAAAGCTGGCAGGATCTGGGGATCAGCCTTAATCCAACTTTTGTAGCGAATTTCCAGACCTATGTAGCACCTAGTCATGGCGTAGCAACAGGTGAATTGAATCAGGGGCAGCGTATAGTACCGGCTGTAAACCAGTCCAATTTCCAGTTCTACCCATTGGAAAATCCAAAACTTTTAGCCTATACCTTTGATATCGATGGGCAGCGTATGCTTTTTGAAAATGGGGTACAACAATGGGTGAACTTTGTCTGGCCAAATCCGGGATCGATTCCGGGTGCGCGTATTACCGTGGTGGATCTGGAAGGGAAGACCCACACCATTTTTGATGAACCAGGTGAATATGGAATTAACCGCCTGATTGAAAGTGCCCAGCGTACCCAAAAAGGCAATAACTTTGAAATGATCTGGAAGAGCAAGGAGAATCCGGAACTTTCAGTAAAAGTAAACTTCCGGCTGGTTAGCGGCCAGAATAGCAATTCAATTGGTGGCCAGCCGAACTATGCCAACCTGCAACTGGTAGATCAGGTAGTTTCCAATAAATCGGTGCGTGTCGTCGCTGCGCAAAGTGTTTCTATATCTCCTCAGCAAAGCTCAGGCCAAGCAGGTCCGACTACGGCATTCGCCAATACAGGAGCAGCTGTACCATGATGAGGATTCAACTCAAACTGAAGAAAATGGTGGAGGTGAGTAATGTATGAGTTAAAAACTACACCACTTTATTATGGTAAATGTCCAGCTCGTGGCGATTTTCTCAAGTCACGAGGACAATATCAGCTGATTCAGCTGATTGATCAATGGATTACGGAAGCATTGGAATTTGCCATGCAAAAGACAGAGTTCAAACAGGCCTATGCGCAATTACCATCGCTGGATTTCTTTATTGCCAATCCGAAGGCAAGGCTATTTCTGGTAGCGAATCTGATTTCCAGTGAAGACAGCTCAGGCCGGCAGTTTCCCATGGTAGTCAGTCATCTGATTGAGCATGAACAGCCATTTGAAAATATCGTGTATTCACCCTTGTGTTATAAGTCAGCACTGGTTGAGCTTTATCAGTGCAATCGTGTAATGCGTTCAATACGAGATAGCGATATTTTGCTGGATAAACTGAATAAGCTTAGTAACCAGATTATGGTATCCAGCTATGAAGAGGCACAGATATTTTATGAACCTCATACTATTCATTCCTTTGCTAGACTGATGAATCTTAGTGCGTATCAGCTGTCGCAAAGCCTGATTGGATTGGGATTATTGCTGCAACCGGTTATTCAGCAAGGCACAAGTCGTTTGAATAAGGTACTGATTTTACCCATTCATAACATCAGTTATTGCTATGAAATTGCAGCATTTTGGGTCAGTTTAATCAGTCAGTTTGTGAAACATCATCATACAGAACTATTGATTGGTGTATTGCATCAAGAAAAGCCAATCTTGTTATTTGGCTTTAAAGGTGCAGACATACAGGCTTTGAGCGACATTTTCACGGAAAATCTGGATAGTCAGCATTGGGTATCACTTATCAATGCAACCTGGATTGATCAATACCTGGAAAATAATGCAGGCCTGGCAACACTGGAACAGTCCTTAAGTGAGCGTCAGATGAGTCTGGCTCGAGGCATCAAATTATTTAAACAGACATTTGTAGAAATATAAAATGAATATAAAAATCAAGAATTTAAAATTAAAAAAACTTATAAAAATCAATACAATATCATACTTATTAGTGAGTTTTTCTGTATATGCACAACCGGTCATTATCGAAGGTGCTGTACCAAACGAAAACACTAAACAGGAAATATTGAGTAAATTATATACAACTTATGGACAGGAAAATGTAGTAGATCGCATCCAGATCCGTCAGGTTACGGCATCAGCAGGCTGGTCAAATACCGTCAGCAATGTAATTAATGAAGACCTGAAAAAGGTAAAACAGGGAAAATTAACAGTAAAAGGTGCTGATATTCAGCTGATAGGTAAAGTATCAAATCCCGAACAGCTTCAGCAGACAACTGCAAAATTTCAGGGTTTAACGCCTGCAAATTATCGTTTAAATACACAGCTTTCAGTTAATCAGGCTTCGCAGCAAATTATTGATGCCGCATTGAAGAACCGGATTATCGAGTTTGAATCTGGCAGTGCGGTATTGGCTGTTTCAGGTGCACAGATTCTGGATGAAATGGTAATTGCCTTAAATAAGGTGGGAGGCAAAAAAGTCCGAATTATTGGACATACGGATAGTTCGGGTGATGCCAATAAAAATCTTGTGCTGAGCCAGCAACGTGCAGAAACAGTGAAAGCTTATTTAATCGAAAAAAATATTCCAGCACAATTGTTGAATACCGAAGGTTTAGGTGCAAGTAAACCCGTAGCAGACAACACAACAGCTGAAGGTCGCAAGAAAAATCGCCGGATTGAGTTTGAAGTGCTTTAAAAATATAAGTTGCTTGAGCAGCGCAACCAGATCTATTTGGAGTTATATTTGTTGTTATTCACCAATTAAAATGTCTATGCGATAAACCATTTAAAATGTCCTGTTTTTAACCACAAGAGTCAAGCACAG
>NZ_JAYWYX010000030.1:0-42376 GCF_048147925.1 Acinetobacter sp. 226
GTTTTAGGAGTATGTTTATTCATTTTGAAATTATAGGACTGAATAAACCTTATAGGCTAGGTTTGTGCAACAAAGCCCATGAGAATTGAAATGCTAAAGACAAAAAAAGAAGTCTGCGAATTATTGAGTCTTACACGTGATGGTCTGACAAAGTTACAACAGAAAGATCCATCATTTCCTCGACCTATAAAATTTTCAAAAGAACGTCAAGCTCATGCATATTTTGATATTAAAGAGCTACAGGAGTGGCTTGAGTTAAAAAAATCTGAAAGAGAGGAATATTAAAATGAGTAATATTCTTTTATCTGAATTATCTAAAGATCAATTGATTGAAAAAATTGAAGAATATCCAATTTATGCGTTTCCAAAAATAGTTGCTAATGCGATTCAAAAATCTGCTTATTATCATCATGTTCCTATTGCAGTCGCGGCTCAAACATATTTAGCTCAAATGTCATTTATCGCACAAAGATTTATTAATGCGCCAAGTGATAAAAAAGAAAATGGACAGCCAGCTAGTCTAGCTGTATTGACAGTTTTTGCGTCAGGCGAAGGAAAAGATGTATGCAAAGATGATGCTGCAAAAATTGCAATCGAAGTCGATAATACGAATATGCAAAGTTATAATGAAGAAATAACAGCATGGAAAATAGCGCATCAAAAAAATAAAGGTGAACGTCCGATTAGTCCTCAATCTATTTTTGTAAGAGCAACCACGCAAGGTGTATTAAAGCATATGAGTATTAGTCCTTCTACAAGTTTTATTTGGAGCACCGGCGAAGGAGGTTATTTATTTGGCGGCTATTCTCTGCAAAGTGATACAAAATCAGATGCTTTAAGCACATTAACAGATTTAGTTGACCGAGGAACAGTAACTACAAACTTAGGAGGTGATGATAGTACTCTTGTTATGAATAAACGTTTTTGTCTAGATATAGCAGTACAAGACGTTGTGGCACGACCATCTCTTGAAAATGAAATGTGCAAAGAACAAGGTTTTTTTGCAAGATTTTTATTTGCTGCACCTGAATCATTGCCTTTTAAGGAAATCACAAAAAATAATCGTAAATTAAAGTCTTATGATGATAATGATATAAATATGTATTGGAGCTTATGTCGGGAACTGCTTGACCCAATAAATTTAGCTATTGATACAGCTAAAAGACAAGTTATTATGAAAAATGACGAAGCTGATGATATTCATATTGAATATGAAAATTATATTAATTTTGAATCTCAAAAAGATGGTTTATATTATTCTATTCAAGCAAATGCAAAACGAACGAAACAATATGTTTTAAGAGTTGCTGCTATTCTTTCTTTTTTTGAATCTAAAAATATAATTGATGCCAAAATCATGAGAAATGCTATTGATATATGTAAGTATTCTCTAAATCAATGGCTAATATATTATAATAAGGGTGAAAAAACAGATAGTGAAATACTATTCTCCTGGATTAAAGAGCAATATAAACGTGGAAATAAAGTAATTTTAAAATCTAGCATTAATCAAAATGTTAGGAAAGTAAAAACTGCTCAATTAAGAGATGCAGCCCTAAAATACTTAATCGAAGCTGACTATATCAATATTGAAGAAATCGGAAAAAAAGAATATATCTCATTGACTAATAAAGCTCTTGAGAACATCTAAATTGCCTAATAAAGCTCTTGAGAACATCTAAATTGCCTAAAACAACTAAAATATATACATGGTAAGGCTTTGACCGTAGATTGTGATATCTAATGAAGTCTAAATTGTCTAATCCTCAATTTGAGCTTAGACAATTTAGATCATGTTAGACCATAGAATTCAGAATGCAAAACTAGAATAGATATAGCGCCAATAAGATTTTAGACAAATAGATCACGTCGCTCTAAGATGCTAAATCATTTTCATCTTTCAACATATCAAGAATAAATAATTTTAATTGAGATACCTTAACTTTGTCAGAAGTCAAAGTATTTAAATTATCGATGACATCAAATTGCTCAGTATCAAAATTAAAATGCTGATCATTTATTAATGCATCCAAATAGTCTGCCCAAATTTGCATCATTTTAGTTCTTTGTTTCAAATAAAGAGCTTTATTATAAACACCTTCAACTCCACCAATAGCATGAGCTAAGGCAGTCTCAACATATTCTTTTCTAAAGCCTTTTTCTCTCAGAGTAGTACTTAAAATATGCCGAAACCCATGCGGAGTCTGGCGTCCTTGATAACCTAATGACTTTAAGGCTTTATTAAATGTATTATTGGAAATAGGTTGTTTTTTGGTACTTCTGCTAGGAAACAAGAATAAAGAATCACTAGTGATTCTTTTTAGCTCGTTAAGAAGTGATAAGGCTTGCTGTGGTAAAGGGATAATATGCTCTTTCCTTTTTTTCATTCTATGTGCGGGGATAGACCATAGATTTTCCTGAAAATCAAATTCTTCCCATACAGCTTGCCTCATTTCTGATGGACGGGTACCTAACATAACACTCAATTCTAATCCAATAGCCGTCATTCGATTTGGATATGCTCTTATTTTTTTCAATAATTCTGGCAGCTCTTTTTCTGAAACATGTGGCATATTTTGCTTTTCATGTTTGTCCAAAAATTTTGTAATACCAGTGACTGGATTGTAATCTATACGACCTGTAACTTCTGCAAAATCATAAATCTCTCTGCATAATGTACATAACCTTTTACCCATTTCAACAATAGGTTTTTTTGTTTTAGGGTGTAATTTTTTTTGAATCGTTTGAAATAACTCTAACCATGCCTTTTTTGTTATTTTTCTATAATCTAGTTTTCCCATGACTGGATAAATATGGTTTTTTAATGCTCCTTCATTTCTAACTCTAGTCGCTTCTGTCCATGTTTTAGTTAAACAAAATTCTATAGCTAATTGCTCAAATGTAAATGATTTGCTTAATAAATCGGCTTGCTTTTTATTTTCTCTATCAATTTTTGGATCTACCCCCTCTGAAATTAATTTTCTCATTTCTTCTGCATTTTTTCTTGCAAGTTTCCCACCAACTGACGGATATCCTCCTAAACCCAACCATGTCCACTTACCATCGCTTGGTCTTTTGTATCTTAATTCCCAGCGTTTGTTTCCTTTACTATGAACGGTGAAATATAAATTATTGCTATCTTTAACACGGTACTCTTTTTCTTCAGGCTCTAAACTTGCAAGAGTAGTATCAGATAAAGGATATTTTTTTATATCGACTCTTTTCATAGTTAAAGCCTTGTATGGTGATTTTATTACAACTCACAATATACATGGCACCATACAAACAATACAAGACTATACATATTCGTCGCTATTTATGTATATCCATAAAAAAAGCCTTAAACACTGATGTTTAAGGCTTTTTTAGTCATATTTAGTTATGTAACTTCATATGAATTTAAGAATTTGGTGGAGGTGGCGGGAGTTGAACCCGCGTCCGCCAGCATTACGCTCGAGAATACTACATGCTTAGATATCGTCTATTGTTTTAACTCTTTGTGACCCGACGAACAGGATACAAATCGCGATCCTCTTAATTTAGTACAAAGCCCCGAGGCTTGGCTTTATACGGACTTGTGTGCGTGCGCTTCAGTCGGACTCTCTAACCACAAGTATTCGGAGAGGCGGACAAGCTGCCCTTAGGCAGCTAGAGCGTATGATTCGTCGTTTGCGACTAAAAAATGCAAATTTGATTTACGAGAGAAAATGCGCTCTCGGCATGCATCTATGAGTTTCATCACCAGCGTCGAAGCCAGAAACACCCCCAAAGTACAAGGCAATCATAGCATAAATGTCAAAAATTACGATGCCTTTTCTGAACATTTACACAACTTGATGCGCTTAATTACATTATTGCGCTAATATTTTACTTTTCAAGCCGAATAACAGAAAAATTATGAGCTATTTACTGGCCCTGGATCAGGGAACCACTTCAAGTCGGGCCATTATTTTTAATGAACACGGGCAAGTCCAAGCCACAGCGCAGCATGAAACGCAGATCCACACCCCTCACTCTGGTTGGATAGAACAGGATGCCCAGGAAATCTGGAGTTCACAGATTGCTGTGGTACAGCAAGCTCTCGCTACCGCAGGTATTCTGGCGAAGGATATTAAAGCCATTGGCCTGACCAACCAAAGAGAAACCACGGTGGTCTGGGATCGTAGAAATGGCAAACCGCTTGCCCCGGCAATCGTCTGGCAGGATCGTCGTACTTCTGACTGGTGTAACCGGCTGATTGATCAAGGCTTAATGTCCAAAATTCAGCAAAAAACAGGCTTACGGATTGACCCTTATTTTAGTGCGGGAAAATTGGTCTGGTTTTTAGAGTATGTCGAGGGAGTACGGGCACTCGCTGAACAAGGCCATGTGGCATTTGGTACGATCGATAGCTGGCTGATCTGGAATCTGACCCAAGGCGCAGAGCACGTCATTGAAGCCAGTAACGCTTCTCGTACCATGTTAATGAATCTGCAGCAACAGTCGTGGGATGAAGAGCTGCTCGAGCTGTTTAATATCCCGGCTTCGGTCTTACCGAAAATTATCTCTTCTGATTGTTATGTCGCTGACACTGCTTCTGGCTTACTTGGGGCCAATATTCCCATTACCGGAATTTTGGGGGATCAGCAGTCTGCACTCTTTGGCCAGTCCTGTTTTGAGGTGGGCAGTGCTAAAAACACCTATGGTACTGGCTGCTTTATGCTGTTCAATACCGGGCATAACATTCAGCTTAGCCAGAACAAGCTGCTTTCTACTCTCGCCTGGCAAGCCCAGGGCCAAACTACCTATGCGCTCGAAGGCAGCGTATTTATGGCTGGTGCTGTAGTGCAATGGTTACGCGATGGCCTCGGAATTATTCAAAAAAGTAGTGATGTGGAAAAACTGGCACACCAGGTCGAGCATAGTGACGGCGTGGTTCTGGTTCCAGCCTTTACTGGACTAGGCGCGCCGCATTGGGATAGTGAAGCACGTGCCTTACTCTGTGGCATGTCACGCGGTACAACCAAAGCGCATATCGCTCGTGCAGCATTAGAATCAATCGCCTTTCAGGTATCGGATGTGCTCAGTGCGATGCAATCTGATATTGCACATCCACTTAAAGAACTGCGGGTTGATGGTGGTGCCAGCAGCAATGACATGCTGATGCAATTTCAGGCCGATATTCTGAATGTACCGGTACTGCGTCCGAAAATGCTGGAAGCTACTGCTTGGGGTGCGGCCGCCATGGCCGGATTAAAAGCTGGCGTATTTTCAAACCTGGATGAAATTTCCCAGTCCTGGCAGCTGGACCGTGCTTTTGAACCCAAAATGCAAAATGACGAAAGAGAAATGCATTTAGCCAAATGGAAAAATGCCTTGAAACGGGCTAAATCTGATCTCTAAATCCTCTAGGTTCATATTTGATCATCATAAAAAAGCACTGTTAAACAGTGCTTTTTAACTCCCTCAGTTCACGATTTCATTAATAGGCATAAGACGCAATCGCTGTTGCAATCGCCTTATCTTCATCATTGACCATGGTCATGCGCATGGTGCAGCCCTTACGCCCCAAACGTAAGGTTTCTGCACGCGCGATAAAATATTTGCCACGTCCAGGCGCCAGATAATCCACCCGCATATCGACCGTCGCCAGACGCGATACTTTTTTAATGGTATCTGCAATCGTTTCCGGTTCAGCTTTTTTATACAGTTCGCCCATGGCCACAATACCACCGACGCTATCCAGTACAGTTGCAGCCAGACCGCCATGCAGAATCTGGAAAGCCACATTACCAATCATGAAATCCTGCATTTCTACATAGGCTTCAATCTGGCCCTCAACCACCCGCATGGTCATGCCGTTATGCTTAAAAAAAGGAGAGCTATTAAAAGCATGTACCAGCTGGTTCAGGACTACATCAATATCCACTTTCGAGCCCAGATGTATATTACCCGTCCAGTTTCTCTCTGTCTTACTCATCACTCTGCCCGAATCCACCACAATAAAAAACCGCTAATTTATGCCCAAAAATTTGAGTTAGGGCTACAATAGAGGCCTAGTTTAATACTGATTACTGAGATTTTTATGACTTATACGTTCAATCGTCCCGCGTTTCCTGCAACTCGCATGCGTCGTATTCGTAAAAATGAACATTTACGTTCGATGGTTCGTGAAACCCATCTCGCGGCAGATCATCTCATTTATCCAGTATTTGTCCTGCCAGGACAAAACCAGACCCAAAATATTCCAAGCATGCCGAATATCCAGCGTCTGTCAGCGGACTTGCTGTTAAAAAAATCAGAACGTCTGCTGGAACTCGGTGTCAATAAACTGGCGCTATTTCCGGTCACCCCACAAGAAGATAAAAGCCTGACTGCAGAAGCCGCATGGCGTGAAGATGGTCTGGTGCAAAACACCTTACGTTTATTGAAAAAAGAACTGCCAGAAATGGTGCTGATTACTGACGGCGCATTAGACCCGTATACCACGCATGGTCAGGATGGCATTATTGATGAGAACGGTTATGTCTTAAATGATGAAACGGTTGAGTGCCTGATTAAACAGGGCTTGAGCCATGCCGAAGCCGGTGCAGATGTGTTTGCTCCAAGTGACATGATGGATGGCCGGATCGGTGCGATTCGTCAGGCCTTTGAGCAAAATGGTCATATCTATACTTCGATCATGGCCTATTCAGCCAAATATGCATCAAGTTTCTATGGCCCGTTCCGTGATGCAGTCGGTTCTGCCAGCAACTTAAAAGGCGGCAATAAATACAATTACCAGATGGATGTCGGTAACCGTGCTGAAGCCCTGCATGAAATTGCGCTGGATATTCAGGAAGGTGCGGACATGGTGATTGTCAAACCAGGCATGCCTTATCTGGATATTGTCCGCGAAGTCAAAGACACTTTTGGCGTACCGACCTTTGTTTATCAGGTCAGTGGCGAATATGCGATGCTGGCTGCGGCAATTCAAAATGGCTGGTTATCTGATAGCGTCATTTTAGAATCATTGATGAGCTGTCGTCGTGCCGGTGCAGATGGTATCTGGACCTATTTTGCTGAAGAAGCTGCGCTTAAACTGAAAGACATGAAGTAAAAGGATTTCGGCGCAATGCATATTGCCATTATTGGCGCTGGCATCACCGGTCTGATGTCGGCGCTGGAACTGCTTGAACAGGGATGTTCTGTTACCCTTTTTGATCAGCAGGCCGCCGGACAGGCTGCATCCTGGGCTGGAGGAGGCATCCTCTCCCCGATGTATCCCTGGCGTTATCCCGCTGCTGTAAATGCTTTGGCCCGACATGCCAAACCCATGTATCAGGACTGGAATCAAAAACTGCAACCTTTCACTGGCATCGATTTCCAGATTCATGAAACAGGTATGCTGATTTTTGATGAATCCGATTTTGAAATCGGTTTAAGTTATGCCGCAACACATCAAGAGCCGCAGCAACAGGCAAAATTACTTGATCAAGCTAAACTGCAACAGATCAATCCCAGAATTAATCAGAGCAAATTCAAACAGGCGATTTATTTCCCTGAACTGGCCAATATCCGTAATCCACGGTTATTACAGTCGATCATTCGCTATTTGAAGCAGCATACTCGTGTCACCTGGCAAGAAGACTGTAAAATCACTCGGCTCAATATTCAGCAAGGCCGTGTAAAAAGTATCTCAGATGAACATGGCCGGCTTTTTCAGGCAGATCAGTATGTGTTCACAACCGGAGCATGGTCACAATACTGGTCACAGCAACTTGGTTTGGAAATTCCGGTACAACCGGTGCAAGGCCAGATGCTGCTGTTTAAAACGCCAGAAAACTGGCTGCCGACCATGTGCATGAATAAGGTTATGTACCTGATTCCACGACCAGACGGACATGTGTTATGTGGTTCCAGTATGCGTCAGGTCGGTTTTGACACCTCGCCTTCTAGCGAAATCCGGCAGGATATTTTGCAGGCGTGCATCGAGATGGTACCGAAACTGGCAGATTTTCCGCTGGTCAAGCAATGGGCCGGATTAAGACCCAGCTCACCCGAGGGTATTCCCTATATAGGCAGAATTCCCAAGCTGCAAAATGCCTGGGCCAATTTTGGACATTTCCGGAATGGTTTATGCATGGGGCCAGCATCAGGAAAACTACTCGCTCAACTCATCCTTGAACAAACGCCAATCGTTGATCCGGATCCTTATGATCCAGTCCGTTTATTCGAGCCCAGTCACTTAGTGCTTTAGGATATTATCCAGTGCTTCTTTCAGGGTTGGATAATGAAACTGAAATCCAGCTTCCTGCAAGGCTTTGGGCTGTACATACTGACCGTTCAATACCAGTTGTGACTGTTCTCCCAGCATCATTTTTAGACTGCATGCGGGTAGTAGAAGTAAGGGTTTACGCTGCAGAATCTGGGCCGCAGTTCGCGCAAACTGGGCCTGACTGCTTTTTTCTGGCGCGACCACATTAAAAATCTGCTCGGTTGTATCCTCAAGCATCAAGAATTCAATCGCACGCAGTACATCCTCTAAATGTACCCAGGTCACTGGCTGACGTCCATGACCAATCCGCCCGAACAGATTCAATTTAATCGGCAATAGCATCTGCGGGAGAATCCCGCCACCTTTGCCAAACACCACCGCAAAGCGAACAATCTTGGTGTTCTGGTTAGTATAGGACAAGGCCAGCTGTTCCCACTTTGCACAAAGTTCAGACATAAAAATATCTTGTGGCGGACTTTGCTCCGTGCAGACCTGTTCCCAGCGCTCATTGGGGTCAATGCCATAATAACCAACGGCCGATGTTGAAATAATTCGTTTCGGTTTAAGCTGATTTTTTTCTAAATAATCAAAAACCTGTTTGGTAGTGTCTAAACGGCTATCCAGCAATTTCTTTTTACGCGCTGCCGTCCAGCGGCTTTGACCGATGCTTTCGCCAGCCAGATTGACCACATAATCAAGCTGATGCTCTTGTAATTCTTCCAGCTGATTGATCCAATGGAAGTCCGGATGTGGTTCAGGTTTATTTTTCTGACGGGTCAGACCAATCACCCGATAATCACGATCCAATAAAAACCGTACGAGATGACTGCCAATAAAACCACTCGCTCCCGTCACCAGCACTACAGGTTTATACATCAGTCATTCTTCGCCTTATTATTTTCTTGGTTTAAATTATACGCCACTCATCTTCAGCTTTTTTAAAGCAGGAATATTTTTGTAGTGGAGAATTTGTATCTTTCATCATTCAATTAATTTATGAAGATCGGCTGTCACACAATGATTCATCAATACTCACTGAGGCGAATGGCCAAACATTTTCTCTGCCATACGCTGGGCCTGCTTGCCATAAAACCAGTACGTCAGCATATACAGCGGAATCGCAATCATCAAAAACATGATCAGCACAATGCTCATAAACTGTGGTTGCTGTAGATACAGCAGAAAGTCCTGCCAGGCATTCGGATTGGAACGGGTGGCGATCACAATACCGAGCAAGAGAAACAATAAATTATAGCCCCAATAAATCAGGCTAAAACCGAGCGTGAATTTTTTACGTTCTGCTTGGGTCGGCGCACGTTTTTGCTGTTTTAGAAATTTAAAAAGCACCCAAATCATGGCTACCAGATAGGGAATAATCGTCAAGATTGCCCCCATACCCATCGGTAATAGGGCTGCCACCACACCACAAATACAGGTAAAAACAAAACAGATAAAGAAAAACCAGGTAAAATAACGACTTAGTGGCAGCATATGCATGACTCGGTGATCTTCAACAGGTGAGTATAAAAAAAATTAAATTTTTTTTCATTTTATTGTCAACCATCCACTAGAGGGTGACGTTATATAGAGTACAAGGGGCAAAAATTTGGACTGGCATCCACGAATTTTTGCTGACCTTTAGAGCTAAAGCAATAAGTCTTAGTGTACAGGAAAATTTTGAATAGCAGCCAAAATCTTCCTGTAACACAAATTTGACCGACGATTTCATCATCACTCGAATCGTCGGTTTTTATTTTTTAAAATCCCTATTTTTAACATCTGAGGGCTTGCAGAGCCTTTAATATCTGATGATCCGGATACAACCGTCCATTAATATCCATACTGATCAAAATAAATTCAGCTTAAGCATCACCAACAATTCGCTGAAATATCGTTTTACAAGTAGATTTTTACCTGTGCTTTTTCCTATAGTAGCAAGGCAGATATCTTGGGGTTCATTACATGGCAGTTCATTTTCTTCACACTTCCGATTGGCATCTGGGACAATTTTTCCATAACCATGACCGTGAATTTGAACATGCGCAGTTTTTGACTTGGCTACTTGAGCAAATCAAAGTAAAGCAACCGCATGCCCTGCTGATTGCCGGTGATATTTTTGATGTGATCAATCCTGCGTCCAGTGCGCAAAGACAGCTGTACCAGTTTCTGGCCGATGCCCACGACCTGGCGCCACATATGCAGACCCTGATGATTGCAGGCAATCATGATTCCGGTTACCGGATTGAGCAGGTTGAACCCTTGCTGGCCAAATTCAATGCCAAAGCAGTGGGAATTGTAGGCCGCACTGCAGAAAATACCCTGAACCTGGATCGTCTGCTTATTCCTATTTATGATCAGGATAAAAATATCATCGCCTGGTGTCTGACCCTGCCCTATTTACGCAGTGCCGAAATTACCGGATTGAATGAATATACCAGCAATAACCAAAACGCGATCAGTTATCTGCATCAACAACTGATTGCCGAAGCCAGAGCCCGCAAACAGCCACATCAGGCACTGATTTTAATGTCACATGCGCACATGCAAGGTGGTGAGACCTCGGACTCTGAACGTCCGATTATTGTCGGCAATGAAGAAGCCCTGTCGACGGCACTGTTTGATGACGTGATTGATTATGTCGCGCTGGGGCATTTGCATAAACCACAAAAGGTCGGTCAGCCGCATATTCGCTATAGTGGCTCCCCGATTCCGCTATCATTTAGTGAAATCCATTACCAGCATCAGGTGGTTGAAGTCCGGATTGATCCCGAACAAAACCCGGAAAACCGCTTTCAGTACGATGCCTTAAGCATTCCGCGTACTGTCGAGCTGTTCCGCATTCGTGAAAAGCTGGAAAATTTAATCACTACAATTCAGGCCTTGCCTGCCGGAGAAATCGAGCAGCTTTCTGCACGGCATTTTCTGGAAGTGGAATACACCACTGATGCGCCGCCTCCGGTAGACCTGCGTCAGCAAATAGAACAGGCCCTACCTGCTAACCGTTACCGACTGCTACGCATCAGCCGGATTTACCAGCAGCAAGTCGACCTTAGTTCAAGCCAGTCTAAAATTGATCTGGCACCCCCTACCCCGGAATCGCTATTTTTCAATATCTGGAAAAAAATGGGCTATGAGCAGGATCATTCGGTACAACGGGATTTTCAGGAATTACTGAATGAAGCCCAACACGAACTTGCACAAAAACAACAAGCCTAGGATCGGCCATGAAAATTTTACGTCTAAGTCTTAATAATCTGGCCTCCCTCACCGGCACCCATCATATTGATTTTGAATCGAGTCCTTTGGCTCATGCCGGCCTGATTGCCATCACCGGCAAGACTGGTGCCGGGAAATCCACCCTGCTCGATGCCATGTGCCTGGCGCTATATAATGAAATTCCCCGCCTAAAAGGTGCCACAGGCAGCCTGAAAGATACTGGCGGTCAGGATGTGTCCATCAAGGATTCCAAGAATATTCTGCGCCGTGGCTGCGTGCATGGTTTTGCCGAACTGGAATTTATTGCACTCGACAGCAAACGCTATATGGCACGCTGGGAAATTAAACGGGCACGCCAGAAAGTCGATGGCAATCTAAAAGTAGACCGATACGTCAAATGTCTGGATGATGACACGACACTGACGCAAAAAATATCGGAAGTCACCCCCCTCATTGAAAAACTGGTGGGCTTAAGTTTTGAGCAGTTTACCCGCGCAGTTTTATTGGCACAGTCGGAAGTCGGTGCCTTTCTTAAAGCCAAAGATAATGAACGCGCAGACTTGCTGGAATATCTGACCAATTCGCAGATTTTCAGTCTGGTCAGTCAGAAAGCCGCAGAGAAATTCAGCGAAGTCAAAAACAAGCGCAACGATCTGGAAAAGCTGATCGGGCATATTGAAATTCTGTCTGAAGAAGACATCAGCGCTTTACAACAGCAGCAGAGCTCTTTGTCTTTGCAACTTCAGAATTTGCAGCAATCAGAAAAACTGCTGGAAAATGAGAAACAATGGCATCTGGACCGACATAAACTCTATGCAGAAGTCCATGCCAAAAAAGAAGTCTACGATGTACAGCAGGATGCAGTAAATAAATCTGCAGGACAGCAACAGCTACTGGAGCAGCTGGATGAATTCCAGTCGATCCGGGATCAGTTTGTGAGTCGTACCCGTCTAACCCCTCAAAAAGAGCAGATTCAGCACCAGCACACCCAATTTACGCTGGAATTTGAAACGCTCAAACAGAGCTTTGTAGCAGAAGAAGCCAAACTTACAGCCTTACAACAAAAGCAGCAAAAGTTTCAGCAACACTTGGCAGGCCTGAAACCGCATCTGGAAGCAGGTTTAAGACTGGATCATGCAATTGATACGGTATCAGAGCAGTACAAAAAACTGCACGCAGAGCAAAGCCAGTTTCAAACCCTTCGTATACAGCCTTTAGAAGAACAACTTCGACAGCAACAACAGACTTTGAATCAGCTACAAGCTCGGCAAGAAAAGGTGGCACAGCAATTGGCTGAATCTGGCTTTTTAAATGTATTCGATCTGGAGCCGCAAAGTACCTTGCAGCGCATACAAGACTTTATGCATCAATATCAGCAACTGCAGCAACAGAATCCGGACAGCCTGAAGCAGCCTTTGCCTGAACTGGAAAAAACCGTTACAGCACTTTCAGAAAATCTGAACCAGTGGATACAACAGCATCATAGTCTGGAACGGCTGGAAGAGCAGCTCAAAACCATTCAGGAAATGCGTCAGCAACGCCAAACCGAACAGCGTCAGCTCGACCTGCTGCAACAGCAGGTGCAACAAATCGTTCAGCGATCACAAGAATTTGAACAACTGCAATCTGCTGTAAATAGCCAACAGCAACAACTAAAAATCCAGCAAGAGGCCGAACAGGCACTGTATCAGCAGATTCAGACTGAACAACAGGCATATGAACACCTGGAACAAATACTTGCCCAGCAACGTTTATTGCATGCGCAAAGTGTGCAGGATCTTCGTGCCCAGTTAAAACCGGATGAGCCATGCATGGTCTGTGGGAGTATGGCCCATCCTTTTGTCGATGCCGCCCATGAACGTCTGGAACAGAGCCTGAGCCAGTTACAGGAGCAACAGTTACGGCAGGCAAAACAGCAGCTCGATCAGCAACTGCAATCTCAGCAGCAGCAACGCATTGAAATATCCAAAGCACAAACAGTAATTGAGCAACAGCAACAGCGTTGCCAGGTCCTACAAAACCAGATTCAACAATCCTCTGCTGACTGTAAATCTCAACTACTCAAACTGGAAGTGGTTACCGAGCAGCACAATGATCTTCCTACATTCATCCAGTTACTGGCAAATCACACTCAAAGTCTGGTCCAGCAGCTAGAACTGTCACAACAGCAGGAACAACAGCTCCAGCAACCATTA
Source organism: Acinetobacter sp. 226 (assembly GCF_048147925.1). Taxonomy (NCBI): domain Bacteria; kingdom Pseudomonadati; phylum Pseudomonadota; class Gammaproteobacteria; order Moraxellales; family Moraxellaceae; genus Acinetobacter; species Acinetobacter sp. 226. The sequence goes on from NZ_JAYWYX010000030.1 coordinate 13,648, forward strand.
CAACAATGGCGTCAACAACAACAGCAATTGCACCAATTACAACTGGCTCTACAGCAACGTCAGCAACTCGACCAGCTGATACATCCAGTTTTAAGCGTACTGCCCGAGCAGTACCAGTCGCAGCCACCTATGCTCTGCTTACCTCAGTTGCAACGACAATTAGAGCAGCGCATGCAGCAGTTGGCAGTACAAAAGCAGCTGGAATCTGACCTGCATCAACAGCAGCAGATATTGGAAAAGAGCCAGTATCAACTACAATTGGAACAGCAAAATTTTGCTCAATTAAGCCAGTCTGTAGAGCAGTTAATTCAGCAAGGCAAAGACCTGCGTCAACAACTGGCTGAACTGACCAAAGAGCATGCAGGACAAGTCTACCGTATCGCTGCAGAATGGCGCGATGCACTAGATCTACAAGCCAAGACCTTAGAGCAGGCTTTAGAACAACAGCGTCAATGCACGGCGCAGGCCGAAAAACAGTGGCATCAAACCCACTTAAAACTTCAAGAATTTATCAGCCAACTTCAGCAGATCGATCGGCAATTGGCTCAATATCAGCAAGATATTCAGGCATGGCAAGCAACACATCCGCAAGTGACGGCAGCTCAAATTGAACAATGGCTCAGTATTGATCTGAGCACCCATCAACGCATTCGTCAGAATCTGGCCAACCAGAAACAGGCACTCGAAAATGCCAGGACAGCCTGGCAATTACTGGAAGAACAATATCAGGCCCATTTAAAACTACAGCCAGAACATGAATTTGAGGAAATTGAACAAAAGCTTGGCATGCTGCATCAGGAAAAAATAATGCAGCAGGAAGTGCTCAATGAAACTGATGCCAAACTGCGTATGAATGCCAATAATCAAAACACCTATGCCAAATATCAGCAGCAAATTGAGCAGATCAAAGCAGAAGAATACCGTTGGGGACGTATTTACGATCTGATCGGACATAAGGAAGGCACCAAATTCCAGAAAATTGCCCAGGAACATCATCTGGATATTCTGGTGGAATATGCAAATCAGCAGTTGCAACCGTTGGCACCCCGCTATCAGTTACACCGTATTCCGGAAAGCCTGAGTCTGGCGATTATTGATCTGGACATGAATAGTGAAGTCCGCCCTGTGCTGTCCCTATCGGGGGGTGAAACCTTCCTGGTTTCATTGGCTTTGGCTTTGGCGATTGCCAATATGGCCTCCGGCTCCATGAAACTGGAATCACTGTTTATTGATGAAGGTTTCGGGACGCTCGATCCAGCCTCCTTACATATGGTCATGAATGCGCTGGATCATTTGCAAAGCCAGGGCCGTAAAGTCGTTTTGATTTCACATATACAGGAAATGCATGAACGGATTCCGGTACAAATTCAGGTCAAGCCTGTCGGTGCAGGCGCCAGTACCATTCAGATTATAGGTTAACGATGAGTCACCCTGCCCCGAACACGCTCTCGCCCTATTTCAGCCTACAGCTTGAGAGCCTACGGGGGATCAGTGCCATTGTGGTGCTGTTCAGTCACTGCTTTCAGGCATTTATTGCGCCTTTCGATACCAGCATTTATTCATGGATACGCCTGCTTGGGCAGGCTGCAGTCATGATTTTCTTTGCCTTAAGTGGCTATCTGATTGGCTATTCGATTCAGCACAACATTCATCAGTATGGTCAGTTCAATCTGCACCGTTTTGCTCGACAGCGTTGCAGCAGAATTTTACCACCCTTTCTGTTTGCCATGGGGTTGACCCTGGTTCTATATCTACTCGCTCCACTATTGTTTGCCAGCCACACGCATGCTTTTCAACACAGTTTTGGCATGATGATCCGGACTGACTATAGTGTAGACATGATGGAATTTGTTGGTTCGCTGCTATTTTTAAATGGCTTTGTGACGCCAACGGTTTCAGCCAATGCTGCGCTCTGGAGCCTGAGCTATGAAGTGTGGTTTTATGTGCTGGCCGGATTCCTACCTTTTTTAAAAAATTCGGAAATAGCCAAAATCGGATTTTTTATGGTTCTGGCTATACTATCATTACTGAACATCCAGTTTTTTATTTATTTTCTGGTCTGGCTTAGTGCCTTTGCCTGTTCATTTCGATATATCCAGCTACGTTTTTTAAACTGCTTACAATCGGTCAAATTAGCCCTATTCGGCTTGGCATTTTTAATCGCCTGTTTTGATGCTTACCAGTTTCAGGTGATTGATGAGGCCCAGCAATACCGTGCTGTGAATTTTGTTCCTTTTAATTTCTGTCTGGGTCTGGCATTTAGTTGCTGGCTGGTACAACTCCAACATCACCGCAGTCACTATCATCTGGTCTGGGTTCAATCTGCAGACTTTTCCTATACCTTGTATGTCACCCATTTCCCCTTACTTTTATTTATTTTGGGGTGTATTCCGGCAACTTTGGCCTATGGTCTGGGCGGAGCAATTTTAGCCTTGCTTGCGAGTATGTGCAGCTTAATAGTTTTTGCCTGGCTGATGGCTAAATGGCTCGAACCAGCCAGAAAAAAAGCGTTATCCAAAACCCTGCGATAACGCTTTGCTGCAAAAAACTGACATTAGTAGTTTATACATCTTTTTTAGGCCGTGCACCAAATAGGGCTGTGCCAACACGAACCATGGTAGAACCCGCAGCAATCGCTTCGGTCATATCCCCAGACATGCCCATACTTAAAGTATCCCAGTCTTCAGGATGAGCATGTTGTGTTTTGACTACATCAAATAAAACTTTGGCATCAGCAAAGGCTTGAGGATTATTCGGTGCTGGAATCACCATCAAACCACGTAAACGTAGATTCGGCAGTTGGCTGATTTGTGCCACCAGATCTGCAACTTCTGCCGGCTGACAACCATCTTTGGTATCCTGACCATCAATATTCACCTGAATACAGATATTCAGTGCGGACTGATTATCTCCACGCTGATTTGATAAACGCTCGGCAATAATCAGGCGATCGACTCCATGTACCCAGGCAAAATTTTCTGCCAGATGCTTGGTCTTATTACGCTGCACATGTCCAATAAAATGCCACTCAATCTCCAGGTTTTTCAGTTCGGTGATTTTTTCCAGTGCTTCCTGCAAATAATTTTCACCAAAGGCCCGCTGGTCTGTCTGATACATCTCTGCCAGCACACTACTCGGCTGGGTTTTGGACACGGCCAATAGTTGTACCGAATCCGGCTCACGCCCAGCCTGAGTGCATGCGGCCTGGATCTGAGCTAAAACCTGATTTCGTGACTGTTGCAGCATATTCATTGATGGGGTTCTCATTTCGTCCGGATTTTTTTCCCTTGCTCGTGAACTAAGTGTTGGTTAAGCTGTGGGAAAGCCTTATTATTCTAGCAAAATAAATAACATTTTAATGAACTCGGGGACCTTATGGATATTACAGAACTGTTAGCCTTTTCTGCTAAAAATGGTGCGTCGGATTTACACTTATCAGCAGGTTTACCACCAATGATCCGTGTAGACGGGGAAGTCCGTCGCATCAACCTGCCTGCACTGGAACATAAAGAAGTACACAAACTGGTGTACGACATTATGAACGACAAGCAACGCCGCGATTATGAAGAAAATCTGGAAACTGACTTTTCCTTTGAAGTTCCCGGCGTGGCCCGTTTCCGTGTCAACGCATTTAACCAGAACCGTGGTGCAGGTGCAGTCTTCCGTACCATTCCATCTAAAGTCTTGACCATTGAAGACCTTGGCATGGGCCAAATCTTTAAAGATCTTTGCGAATACCCACGTGGTCTGGTCCTCGTCACAGGGCCCACCGGTTCAGGTAAATCGACCACGCTTGCTGCAATGCTAGACTATATCAATGACAACCGCTATGACCATATTTTAACAGTCGAAGATCCAATCGAATTTGTACACCAATCCAAAAAATGCCTGATCAACCAGCGTGAAGTACATCGTGATACTCATGGATTTAATGAAGCATTACGTTCTGCGTTACGTGAAGACCCGGATATTATTCTGGTCGGTGAGATGCGTGACCTTGAAACGATTCGTCTGGCATTAACTGCAGCAGAAACCGGTCACCTGGTGTTCGGGACCCTGCATACCACCTCAGCGGCAAAAACTATTGACCGTGTGATCGATGTATTCCCGGCCGAAGAAAAAGACATGGTTCGTGCCATGTTGTCTGAATCGCTGCAAGCGGTAATTTCACAAACCCTGCTCAAGAAAAATGGTGGCGGTCGTGTAGCTGCACATGAAATCATGATTGGTATTCCGGCGATCCGTAACCTGATCCGTGAAAACAAAGTGGCTCAAATGTATTCTGCGATCCAGACCGGTGCCAATTATGGTATGACTACCATGGATCAAAGCCTGAAAACACTCGTGTCTAAAGGTATTATCAGCCCGCAAGTCGCCCGTACTGCAGCAAAACAGCCTGAATCATTCTTATAAAAAAATTCATTTTATTGGGGTTTTATCATGGACTTTAACGGCTTACTCAACTACATGGTAGAGAAAAAGGCCTCGGATCTGTTCATCACAGCCGATGTCGAACCCTCTATCAAAATTAACGGTCAAATTCTACCCATTGGTTCGGTGAAATTGCCGGGGCCGGCTGTGGGGCAACTGCTGAACTCGATTATGAGCGAAAAGCAGCGTAAGGAATTTGCCGAAACGCGTGAATGTAACTTCGCGATCAGCAATCCGGACAAGTCCGCACGTTTCCGTGTCAGTGCTTTCCAGCAGCGTGATGAACCGGGGATGGTGCTGCGCCGGATTGAAACTGTTATTCCCACGATGGATGAACTCAAGTTACCGCCAATTCTGAAAGAACTGGCAATGACCAAACGTGGCATCATTATTTTTGTCGGGGCAACCGGTACCGGTAAATCAACCTCGCTGGCATCTTTGGTCGGTTATCGCAATGAAAATTCCAAAGGTCATATCATTACCATTGAAGATCCGATCGAGTTTGTGCATCAGCATAAAGGCTGTATTATTACTCAGCGCGAAGTCGGTATTGATACGGATTCATTTGAAATTGCTCTGAAAAATACCTTGCGTCAGGCACCAGACGTGATTCTGATTGGTGAGATTCGTTCCCGCGAGACCATGGACTATGCCATTGCCTTTGCTGAAACCGGCCATCTGGTATTTGCCACGCTACACGCCAACAATGCCAACCAGGCGATTGACCGGATTATTCACTTCTTTGAAGCAGACCGGCATAACCAGCTGTTTATGGATCTGTCTTTGAATATGAAAGCCATTGTGGCGCAGCAACTGATCCCAACCATCGATGGCAATGGCCGCCGTGCTGCGATTGAGATTCTGATTAACTCACCACTGATTGCCGACCTGATCCGTAAAGGTGATGTGCATGAGATCAAGGACCTGATGAAGCGTTCCCGTGAACTGGGCATGCAGACTTTCGATCAGGCGCTGTATGATCTGTATAAAGCCAAACAGATCAGCTATAAAGATGCGCTGAAACATGCGGACTCACCCAACGACCTGCGTCTGCAAATCAAGCTCTCAGAAGAAGGTGGCAGCCACTTATTACGTGCGCATTCCAATATTACTTTTGATGGTCAGAGCTAATGATCGTAAAGGCATAAAAAAACAGGCTTCTCATGAAGCCTGTTTTTTTGTTTGAACCAGCGCTCAAATTATTTTTTACGGAAAACTTCCTGACAGGCAGGCGCATCGCAGTAGCCATACAGATTCAGTGAGTGACCAGTTAATTCAAATCCAAATTTCTCAGCAACGTCATGCTGCTCTTTTTCAATCGTATCATTAATAAATTCAACAACTTTGCTGCAATTTAAACATACCAGGTGATCGTGGTGATCTTCCTGCATAATTTCAAAAACTGAATGATTATTTTCAAAATTATGGCGTTCGATGATACCCGCGGCTTCAAACTGCGTTAACACACGATACACAGTTGCTAAACCTACATCTTCACCCTGATCGAGTAAAGTCTTGTAAATATCTTCCGCACTTAAATGATGTTGTCTTGAATTTTCTAGTAATTCTAATATTTTAATTCGTGGAAGGGTAACTTTCAGTCCAGCTTTTCGTAAATCTTGGTTTGAAATAGTCATGTAAAAAGGTCTCTCAACAAAATCAAAGTTGGAATATGCAACAAAGTTTAGATGCAGTATGATCTATCCTTGGATCAAATGCATCATAATTAATTTGGGATAGTTTAGCAAAATGCAAAAAATCATGCTGACGTTATTCGTCACTTCATTGCTCGTCGGCTGTTCGACATTAGGTGTTTATAAAGTAGATATTCCACAAGGAACTCCCTTAACCAAGGCACAAGCCGCTAAAATTCAGGTGGGAATGAGTCATCAACAGGTGCGTTTCTTACTGGGCAGTCCAACAGTAAGTGATCCCCTGAATCCTTTACGTTGGGACTACATCTATAACTATACCCCAGGGACCTATGCGAAAAAAGCCAAGATCCCGGCGGCCCAAGGCCAGCATTTGAAAATCTACTTTAACCAGTCTGGGATCGTGGAACGCATTGAAGGTCTGGAAACGATTCCGGAATCTCAACCCGGTTTACCAGGATCAAAAGAAGCAATTTTAAATGCTCCGCCACTATAACCGGTTCCTTATAAAAAAGCCCCTGAATCATCAGGGGCTTTTTTGATTAAGTTGATTGATTGAGCAGATCATGGAGTACACTGTTCTTTACAACAGCTTTTCACTCGGAAGACGGTTTCAGCTTTCTTAAAAGATTACCTCTGGCATAACGTCCTACCGGATTTCTCTCGGCACGTTTACGCCGGATATCTTTGGGATTAATGGTCAGTGGCCGGTATATTTCTACCCGATCCCCTGCTACCAGTGGTTGCTGATGAGCCTGCAAACGCACGCCAAAGATGCCCAAAGATAACGGTTCAGGCAAGTCGACCTGCTCACGGATTCCACTTTGCTCAATCGCATCCAGTGCCGTCATGCCGGGCTGAAATGGCACAGCCAGATGAAACTGCTGTTGCGGCGTCGCATACGCCACCCAGATCATCGCCTCACTCATTAGACGAATTGTCCTAGAACAGCGGCTATTGCCAGAATAATCCCAACTGGCAACACTACACGTACTGCAATACGCCAAATGTTATAAAACGCTTCAGAGCTGAAATTCATCGATTTGCGCAAATGACTGATCTTCATAATCCAGCCGGCAAACAGTGCATAAATCAGACAAATCACCAGCCCCCAGACGAGTAAGACCACATTGAAAATTGGGCTTAGATTTGGAATAACCCAGATCAGCGTGACTACAGCGACAATTGCCCATTGCACTACAGGATGAAGCTGACGTTGCTGTAGCTGTTCACGTGCCATTTGCAGCATTAATGCAGCAGCCGCCACTATGGCGGTGACCAAAGTAAATGCAGGAATTTGCGCTTGTACTGCGAAGAAGGCAAATGCAATAACAGCAACTAACTGCGCAACCCAGATCGGCAATACCGTTTTGCTGGCGATATCCTGTTGTCGCACAGTGTTCAGGCTAGATTGCCAGTACAAGCCCATGCCCAGACCACTTGCAACCAGTGCCAATACCGTTGCATTTCCCCATTCAGAAAACTCAACTGGCGTAACTTGCCATGCAGGTAGCGCAGTTCCCATTACATTTGCCAAGATCAAAGATGCCAGCACTCCAATCGTGGTGATTACTAACAGAATTTGACGCGGTAGCAGTGACAGGGCTAGCGACACGATTGCCAATCCACTTAACAAAAGATTTGGTGCAAGATCAAGGGCAGCCACTGCCAGAACATTACTGGCATTGTTCAGCATTGCACCTGCCAAAAACGGAATAAAAATCACACTTAACCAACCGACAATACGCCATTTCTGTGACGCATCAGCTTCACGGGTCAGCGACGACAGCGCCTGTAATGGCGTCGTTTTGGAGCGTTTGGCCAAAGCAATTTCCAAGTAGCAGACTGGAAGCGCCAGAATCAGCATGGTGGCTAACCAGAGCATCCAGAAATCCAGCTGACGTTCAATCTGTATACCGGTTATCGGTGCGAGTGTCGCGATGATAATAAACGATAGACAGAAAGCCATCAGCGGCGATAACCATTTTGACATAGCATTGTCCTGCATGATGCATTCCTATAAAAATCTAGCGCTATTTTGCCTTGTGAAGCAGTGAAAATCAAAAACAAAAAGCAAACCATCATGAGGATGATTTGCCACGCCAAATTTATAATTAAATTTTAATTCTTTTTATTTGCTGAAATTTTTTATTATGAGAAAAACCGGGCGAACCAGTTTTTACCTTTTTTCTGTTCTTTTTCTTTAATGATACCCATCATATTTTCTTTGACTGCACCCACATAATCGGCATCATCATGCTGAATATGGTTAATGAGCCATTTCGATAATACTTCATGCAGTTCATTTTCAATTGACTGCCCTAGTTCAAAACGGTCACGATAAGATTCAATTTTCTTAATAAACAGATCATGCACACGTTTATGCGGCACCCGGTATTTATACCCGGCTTCTTCCTGAAGAGATTCTTCAAAGGTAAAATGTGACTGGGTATAATCAATAATATTGTCAAGAATCTGTTTAATACGGGCACGTTCGGTATTTGCATCGATTCCATCAATTTCGTTGATATAATCGAGAATTCGTTTGTGCTGATCGTCAATCACATCGATACCAGTATTATAATCTGGGACCCATTTCATTTTCATACGACCACCTAGAAATATTAAGGACTTATAACGTGAAAATGAGCATATAGCTTATTGATTCAAATAAAAATGAAGCAAATTAGTCGGCTTTCAGCCCAAAGCCGGTATTTTCATTTTAAGTTTCTGTTATATATAGTTAAAAATAATTTATCTTGAGTAAAAAGCTAAGATATTAATTAACCAAAAATGAGTGTTAAACCATTATTTATTCTTAAATTTTTCTCTATTTTTTAATATAAAAACGGAGTTTAAACTCCGTCTTGATGCAATTTTTAATATTGGTCAGCGCGCGTGATGCGTTTTAGGGAAGGATCCAGCCGTTCACGTTCCAAACGTTCGACATGCGTCACTTGAGAACGCACTTTCGCCCCATGTTGAAACAGGATCATTTCACCGGGCTGAAAGGCTGTCCATTCTTCATTCTGGGTCAAAGGTTCAGTAGTAATGACTGCCACACGGTCTTCACGTGTGGTGACCTGACTAAAGTCTACTTCGACATCAATATCGATGAGCTGCGCCGGTCTAAACGGGTATTCACGTACCAGCCAGTGGAGTTTGGTAATCGCATAGCTAAATAGCGCCTGACCATTCGACAGGCAGAAATTAAAGGTACCATGTTCCGCGATTCCAGGTGAAATTTCGGCCAGCAGATCAAAAACCTGATCCAGTTTTGGTTCATGATAGCCAAAACGTTTCACTAACTGGTCCAGCAGATAGCAAAAAGCCCGCTCGCTATCCGTATTCCCTACTGGAGTGAAACGTCCACTTAGTGCGGGGAAATAATCATGCAAATCACCATTATGAGCAAAAATCCATTGCCGGCCCCAGAGTTCGCGGCTAAAAGGATGGGAATTTTCCAGATTGATTTTACCTTGCGTGGCTTTGCGGATATGCGCAATCACATTGCGGGATTTAATCGGATAATTACGTACCAGTTCAGCAATCGGAGATTCAACCGCCGACTGGTTATCAACAAACAGACGGCAGGCTTTATCTTCAAAGAAAGCTATCCCGAAACCATCGGCATGATCAGAGGTAATGCCTGCCCGCTGGGAAAACCCGCGAAAAGAAAAAGTAATATCTGTTGGCGTAGCACAATTCATTCCGAGCAGTTGGCACATGGTCTGATTTCAGCTCTTTATTTCACTTAGAAGCTTATTGTGCATGACTGTCCCTGCCATTTCAAATAGCTGGCTATAAGAAATCCAAATAAAAAAGAGCCTGCATAGAGACTCTTTTTCACAAAAAATCGATTATGAACGATGCGGATTTACACGGTTGGTAATAAGGGTACCAACACCATGATCAGTGAAAATTTCCAGCAAACTTGCATGCGGTACACGGCCATCGACGATATGTGCGCTCACCACCCCACCTTTTACGGCATCTAGGGCACAACCCACTTTCGGAATCATGCCGCCATAAATCACGCCGGTTTCAATCAGACGATCAACTTCCTGAGTGGTCAAGCCCGTCAGCAGATTTTTATTTTCATCCAGAACACCCGTGATATTGGTCAGCAGAATCAGTTTTTCTGCACCCAAAGCTTCAGCGACTTTACCAGCGACCAGATCGGCATTGATGTTATAAGTATTGCCTGCTTCGTCCACACCCAGCGGAGCAATGACAGGAATAAAATCACTACTGGTAAACATTTCCAGAACATCGGTCTTTACACCAACAACTTCACCGACCAGACCCAGATCAATTTGCTGAACCGAACCATCTTCAGCCACTTTTTCCATCAGCAGTTTTTGTGCACGGATCAGGTTACCATCTTTACCGGTAAGACCAATGGCGCGGCCACCATGCTGGTTGATCAGGTTCACGATAGATTTGTTGACGCTACCGCCAAGTACCATCTCGACCACTTCCATGGTCGCCGGATCTGTCACACGCATTCCGTCGATACGGTCAGATTCACGGCCCAGCTGTTTCAGCATGGAATCGACTTGCGGACCACCACCATGCACCACGATCGGATTAATACCGACTGTTTTCAATAATACGATATCACGTGCAAATGAACTTTCCAGCTCAGGATCGGTCATCGCATTACCGCCGTATTTTACCACCAGGGTTTTACCCGCAAAGCGTTGAATATACGGCAAAGCTTCTGTCAAAATCTGTGCTTTGTCGATGCCTGTTTGTTGATTTGGCATTCGCCTCTCCTTATTGAGCATCTAAAATGTCTTGAGCGATCTCTGGATAACGGTCACGCAACATGGCTACAAACAGATGACGAATCTCATTCAGAGCTTGGGCATTATTGGCATCAAAGCGCACCGTGAAATACTCACCTGTATTGGATGCTCGAATGATGCCAAAACCATCCTCAAAATCAAGACGTATGCCATCAATTTTACTGATTTGCGCATTAATTCTTTCAGATTGCTGCTCAACGAAGTTTAAAAGTTCAACAGGAGGCACGTGATGTGTGGAAATATAAAGATCTTCAGTACCATGACGTTTTGGATAAGCTGCCAAGGCCTGTGCCAGAGTTTGTCCCGTTTGGTCTAGATACTCCATGACTCTGAGCGCTGCATAGAGTCCATCATCATAGCCCCAGCCACGACCATCATTAAATACATAATGCCCGGCATATTCACCACCAAAAATCGCCTGCTGCTGAGATTGCGCCAGATAAGTCCGCAAGAAGGAACTACCTGTACGGATCATCACCGCTTCGCCACCCAGACGTTGCACCGTATCTCGAACCAGAGTCGAACATTTCACATCATAAACAAATTGGCGTGGCACCGAATCATTCAGGCAGATTTCGGCAAACAGGCATAACAACTGATCAGCTGTAATAATCTGACCCTGCTCATCGATCAGAACCAGGCGATCGCCATCACCATCCAAGGCAATACCGAGGTCAGCCTGCTGGTGCATGACAGTTTGGCGTAAGGTTTCAAGATGTTTGTCTTGTGAAGGATCCGGCGCATGATCCGGAAAATGTCCATTGGCTTCACAACGTAAAGCAATTACTTCACAGCCCATTTTTCTGAGTACCAGATTGGCACAACGCCCAGCTGAGCCATGCAAGCCATCCAGCACTACTTTAAACGGTCGCTTTAATTGAATATCTTGTAATATTACCTGCTGATACTGGAGACAAAACTCTGGAATAATCAGATGTGGCTGTTCCGGCAATGTCAGCAACTGCTGACTACAGTGAGGTTCTGCCAGCTGCGCCACCTGCTGAATCAGATCAGGACAGGGCGGCTCACCACAGATGATCCATTTAATTCCATTATCTTCTTTAGGATTATGACTGGCAGTGACCATAATGCCATTGCCATCGAACTGACGTGCAGTGAAATACAGCATTGGGCTGGAGCAACAGCCGATAATAGTAGCCTCAAGTGAATAATCTTTAAAAATACGCGCGATAATGTCTGCAAAAGCTGGACTGCTGAGCCGTGCATCATAACCAATGGCGACACGCACCTGTCCCGCAGCCCGATATTGCTGTGCCAAACCGTGGGCAATTGCATCAATAATTCCCGCACCCAACACACTGGCTTTACCGCGTATGTCATAAGCACGAAAAATATGTAAAGGGAGAGGATGTTTCAGGGATCCCATAAACTATTCTTTTCACAATTGGTTAGTATCAGGAGATATAAAATGATGGTTTCATCATAATGACTTTAAACATTTGTTTTTGTTTTAAGACTAGCCATTTTTAAACGATTTCAATGTAACAATCAATTATAAAAATATAATCAACAACTTTAGAAGTATAGGATTCTTGTAATCAAATAGCGATTATTTACTTATATTTATTTTAAATATCGCCTTATTCAAACGCTAATTTATATAAATTTAAATAAATCTATCTGACCATAAAATAGACTTGAATGTTTAAATGCATATTAATCAGTCCATTCATTAATATTTTCTCAACAACATAAAAATGACTTACATCATATTTAAAGAATGTAAGTCATTTAAGTCACTATTAAAACTTAGTTTTTACCAGTATGACCAAAACCGCCAGCACCACGTTCGGTTGCTTCAAATTCATTCACCAGGTCAAATTCAGCTTGTACTACCGGCACCAGCACGTACTGTGCCAAACGCTCACCCGGCTCTAAGCTAAAGGCAGTCTGGCTACGGTTCCAAACCGACACCATCAACTCACCCTGATAATCAGAATCAATTAAACCCACCAGGTTACCCAGCACAATCCCGTGTTTATGGCCCAAACCCGAACGAGGCAAAATCAAGCCAGCAAATGCAGGATCTTCAATATAGATGGCTAGACCAGTTTTTACCAAAATCGTTTGGCCTGGTTCAATGATCGTAGTTTCTGCAACACACGCACGTAAATCCAGCCCTGCTGAACCCGTCGTAGCATAAGTGGGTAATGGCCATTCCTGACCGAGACGCGAGTCAAGGACTTTCACCTGAACTTTCATTTATTCATTCCTGTTGTTTCATTTAAAATAAGTGACAGCGCTGCACCTTATCGTTTGATGAGGTTGCGCAAATTATCCAGATAATGCTGTGCCTGTAATTTTGGATCGATGTTGCCAGCCAGCTTTTTCTTGCGACCTAACCATTCCAGCTCATCTTCCGGCAATTCATCCAGGAAACGGCTTGGGGTCATCTGCTTCATCTGCCCGCCTGCCTTGCGCTGTTCTGCCAGAGTAATGGTCAGTCCCTGACGTGCACGGGTAATCCCCACATACATCAGACGGCGTTCCTCTTCGACCGTTTCAGCAGCAATCGAGTTTTTATGTGGCAGAATTTCTTCTTCCAGCCCGATTAAATAGACATAAGGAAATTCTAGACCTTTGGACGCATGCAAGGTCAGCAGGTTGACCTTATCGGTGTCCTCTTCTTCCTGTTGCTGCTCGAGCATATCCAGCAGCACCATTTTACGAATCACACTTTCAATATTTTTTTCATCAACATCTTCAGCGCGGTTAATCAGGCTCTGAATGCTACTGTAGAGCACCTCGATATTGTCGAGCTTGGTTTTTTCCTGTGCCGGCGTAGCTGCAGTTTCCTTGATGTAATCGATATAACCGGCTTCAATCATCATCTGGCGGATGATCGGTACCGGTTCATCATCATCCAGTAAATTGCGGGTAAAGCCCTCAATAAAATCGGCAAATTCGGCCAATTGAGTCGTGGCCTTTTTCGGAATCGCCATGGTCAGACGCTGATCCGCTGCTGCAGCCAGCAAGGACAGGTTGTTTTCCTGAGCAAATAATCCAAGTTTTTCCAGCGTTACCGGACCAATCGCCCGTTTTGGGGTATTGATAATTCGCAGGAATGCGCTGTCGTCTTCAGGGTTAATGATGAGGCGCAAATAACTCATCATGTCCTTGATTTCGGCACGTGCGAAGAAGGACTGTCCGCCAGATAATTTATACGGAATCTGCATCTGACGTAGATGGGTTTCCAAAATACGCGCCTGGAAATTACCGCGGTACAACACCGCATAATCTTTCCAGCTTTTACCGTTCATCAATTTATGCGTGATCAGGTCTTTGACCACGCGTTCTGCTTCGTCATCATCATTGCGGCAGGTAATCACACGGATCACTTCGCCATGGCCTTTGTCCGACCAGAGCTTTTTATCAAAAATATGCGGATTATTGCCAATGACCGTGTTGGCTGCTTTGAGAATACGACTGGTTGAACGATAGTTCTGTTCCAGCTTGATCACTTTCAGATTCGGGAAATCCTGCTGCAACAAAGCCATATTTTCCGGTTTAGCCCCACGCCAGGCATAAATCGACTGGTCATCATCACCTACGGCAGTGAACTGTCCCATCACGCCAACCAGTAATTTCACCAGAATATACTGTGCTGTGTTGGTATCCTGATATTCATCCACCAGCAGATAACGTACGCGGTTTTGCCATTTGTCACGGACTTCGGCATTTTCCTGTAGCAGGCGCGTTGGCATCACAATCAGGTCATCAAAATCTACTGCATTATAAGCACGCAAATTGCGCTCATAGAGCTGATATAGATGCGCAAACTGGACATCTTCGGCCGTTTCACAGGTGGTGTGCGCCTGCTCGGGTGGAATGAGATCATTTTTCCAGTCCGAGATCATTTTCATGGCTTTGGCAATCAGTTCTTTGCTTTCCGCACCGGACAAATTATCACGCTGCATCAAATCCATCAGAATGCGCTTGCAGTCATCTGCATCCAGAATCGAGAAATTATTTTTAAGTGGGGTATGTTTCAACTCCAGGCGCAGCATATTCAGGCCAAAGGTATGAAAGGTCGAAACTGAAACGCCTTTACTTTCTTCACGCGTCAACAATTTGCTGACCCGTTCTTTCATCTCACGCGCTGCCTTGTTGGTAAAGGTCATCGCAGTAATACGATGTGCGGGAATCCCACAATGCTTGACTAAATACGCGATTTTTCGCGTGATCACTGAAGTCTTGCCTGAACCCGCTCCTGCAAGTACTAACAAGGGTCCTTGAGTGTATTTCATGGCTTCAAGTTGCTTGTCATTTAACTGACTGGCGAGTGACATACGGCTTCCTCTTCTAGATTCGGCTCCGATTATAGTCATCTCTGTAGCACTTTGCCTAATGCAAATTACGTTTTTAATGGTCAAGGTTCTGGCACAAAAAAACCACCCGAAGGTGGTTTTTTAATTCGCCGTTCAATCCATAAAGAATTATTGGATTGCGTAAATGCTTAGCTCAACACGACGGTTTTGCTCACGGCCTTGTGGAGTCGCATTAGATGCGATTGGATCCGCTGAACCAAGTCCTTGCGCATTAATGCGTGTAGGTGAAATGCCCTGAGCAATCAGGTAGTTTGCAACAGCTTGTGCGCGTGCCTGAGACAACGGGATATTGATTGAGTCATTACCAGTGCTGTCTGTATAGCCAGTCACCAGGATACCGCTCTTGGTGTCTTCAGTCAGCGTTTGTGCAACCTTGTTTAAAGTTGAGTAGAAATTCGGTTTGATATTCGATTTATTGGTATCAAACGTAATATTACCTGGCATGATCAGGCCAACAGAGCCGTCTGGATTACGGTTAACTTCTACACCAGTACCCGCCATTTGCTGACGTAATTTTTTCTCTTTGTTATCTAGATAAACACCCGTTGCACCACCCAAGACTGCACCAATAGCAGCAGCACGGTTGTTTTGACGGCTAGTATTCGCATTGCCTTTAGAAATACCGTATCCTGCTGCTGCACCAATCAAGGTACCTAAAGCAGTTTTGTCATACTCAACACCACCCAGGTTATTCCCTGTTGATTGACAACCTGTAAGCGCTACTGCCCCTGCTACAGCTGCTGAAATTACTAGTGCACGCATTGCATGCCTCCTTTTGTATGCTTTGTTGTATAAGCGAGATAATGGATGAAATAGAATGGGATCACCATTGAATTTTTGTTAATAATAAATCGTTTAGTAATATTTTGTAATGTTTATATGTAACTATTTCAAGGTACTTCATCACAATATCTTCATAGTTTCCTATTCAGACTTTTTTATTTGCTCAACTGTCTCTATATTACTCAAAATATGAAAAAATTTAAGCGATTAATCTCGGGGGACTGATCTGATATGTCATCGAATAGCAACAAGCAACCGACGTTAAAAAAACTGGCACGTGGCCTGACGGTCACTTCAGTCATGACCGGCAGTACTTTTTTTCATGGTCCCCCGGTGCTGGCTTTGGGCTTAACTAAACTTTTTAAAAAATCCGCAAAAGTAGATGAAACCAATATCAAAATTACTAATAGCTGGTTAGGGGTCAACAACTGGCTGATTGAACATGTGCTGAAAAATACGCAATGGCAAATTAGCGTAGATGAATCACTGGATTTGAATATGCAGGGCCGCTATTTGATGACCTGTAATCATCAAAGCTGGGTGGATACGACCGTTAATCAATACTTTGGCGTATCCCGTATGCCCCTGACGCGTTTCTTTACCAAATGGGAACTTATTTTTATTCCTTTTGTTGGTCAGGCCTTTAAAATTTTGGGCTTCCCGATGATGAAACGACATAGCAAGGAACAGATTGCCAAAAATCCTGCGCTGAAATCCCGGGATATGGAAGAGGCACGTAAATCTTGTGAACAGCTGATCAGTCAGCCGTTTACCTTGTTAAATTATCTGGAAGGCACCCGCTTTACCCAGGAAAAGCATGATCAGCAGCAATCTCCTTATACCTATTTACTGAAGCCTAAGGCCGGTGGTCTGGCATTGGCACTCAGTATTCTTGGCGATAAAATTGATGCGCTGGTCGATATGACCATTGTTTATCCTGACGGCATTCCAGGTTATGGTGAATTCTGGTTAGGTGAAGTGCCACGTATTGCGGTAAATTTAAGAAAAATTGATATTCCTGACTGGGTGCTCGGTGGCAATTATGAAGATGATGCTGAATACCGCGCACGTTTCCAGAAATGGATAGATCAGATCTGGACTGAAAAAGATCAGCTCATCGCACAAATGCAGCAGAACTTTGCCCAAGCCCCGATCGGATCTGTAACCGAGTAATTATGAACAACGACAACCCAGACATTACCTCCAGCTCATTTAAATTTGTTCGTAAAGGAACCTGGGGCTGGAAAATTGCACTGATTTACGACATTTTCATGATGGTTTTAATTATCATCAACCTGTTCTGTCTCAGTGCCAATGCCATTTTAATGAGCGATTTTGGTCACTGGTTGTTTGACTTCATTCGTTTACCTGAAATATTGCAGTTTTATAAAACTGAATTACGCCCTTGGGTCATCATTACCGAGGGCTGGTTTACCACTTTTTTGATCTGTGAATTACTGGCACGCTGGGTCATTGCGATTGTCCTGCGTCATCACCGACGCTGGTGGTTCTTCCCTTTTGTGCACTGGTATGAAATTTTAGCCATTCTCCCGCAGTTGCGTTTTCTGCGTCTGCTGCGTGCAGTGGCGATTGGCTATAACCTGCATAGCCATGGTTATAAAGTGATTCCCGCTCGCTGGTACCGCCAGGGCAATTTTTATTACAACATGCTGATGGAAGAGCTTTCCAGCCGGGTGGTCCTGACCGTACTGGACGGTATCAAGCGTGAACTGACCACAAGCACATCACATAAACAGTTAATTGATGATTTGGTGGAACATCACCGTAAATTACTGGCCATTGCCTTGGCAGATATCTTGCAGGAGTCTTTAGGCAAGGAACTACAGTCACAACGTTCCATGATCGCTAAAAATGTTGGACAAGTAGTGAATCAGGCGATTGAAGAAACTCCAGAACTTACTCAGCTGCTGCGTCTGATTCCAATTGTGGGCAGCCGGATTGAACAGCAAATTCAAAGTATTGGTCAACGCCTGGGCGAAAATATTACTCAGGGCCTGATTGAGCCGTTTACCCATACAGGTACAAAAGAAAATCCGACTTTTACCCTAATTTCAGATAAAATCAGCCAGATACAGATTGAACATAATCCACATATTGATAAATTGGTTGAATCGGCTGTTTTTGAAACACTTGAAGCAATCCGAAAACAGGTAAAAGTCAAACAGTGGCAGCAGATTCTAGAAGAACATGAGCAAAATCAGAGCTCAATAGATAAGTAAATTTTAAAGTACAGAATCGGATCAATCCGTCCGGTTCTGTTCGCATAAAAAAATAACTGAGATCGCTAGAGAATTACTGCAATTTGTTCTAGGATTTGCACTATTTACAACATTGCTTCGACACAAAACCAGCACGTCAGAAGTATTTAAGGAAGAATTATGGCTGATATACGGATAAAAGGCAGAATGGTCAATGCGATACGCATTAGCCTAGATACCAATGATCATGATGCAATCCGCCAGCAACTTAGCCCAAAATTACAAGCAGCATTTCCACCCGGCACTTTGGCAGTCATTGAAAGTTCAGTTGAACAGGAACTCATTGCATTAATCCAGCTGTTAATCAGTCTGGATGTACAGCCTATGGCCGTAACTGAAGGCTTACTTGGCGATCAGGCGCGTGCCATTCAGTTCCCGGTACTGCCACCTGACCGCCAGCTAGAAGAAATTAAAGCCACCAAAGAGCAGGTCGTGGAAGTTAAGCCAGAACCTGCTGCAGAGGATAATGAGCAAACATCTGCGCCTCCAATCGTTGCCCACATCACCTCATACCATGATGAAATTCTGCGTACCGGTCAATGTATTGTGCAACATAATGGCGACATTATTCTCAATGCCGGTCTTAACAGCGGTTCAGAAATCATTGCATCGGGTAACATCCATGTCTATGGCAGTGCCCGCGGTCGCCTGATTGCGGGTGCTGGCGGTAATACTGCAGCACGCATTTTCTGCCATAACCTCGAAGCAGAACTAATCTCGATTGCAGGAACCTATTGTGTGGCGGATGACATTCCACCTCATGTGGTTAAAAAATCAGTGCATATTTACTTGAATGATCAACTAGAGCTTGTATTTGAAGCTCTACAATTTTAATGTATAAATAAACACCAAAAACCCCATTTTAAACAGGGGATTTGAACCATAACAGGAGTGGATTCGGTGGCGAAAATTGTTGTCGTAACGTCAGGCAAAGGTGGTGTAGGTAAAACTACAACAAGTGCATCTTTTGCAACAGGTTTAGCCCTACGTGGTCACAAAACTGTTGTTATTGATTTTGATGTAGGTTTACGTAACCTTGATTTGATTATGGGCTGTGAACGCCGTGTAGTTTATGATTTTGTGAATGTTTTAAATAACGAAGCACGATTACAACAAGCACTGATTCGCGATAAAGATATTGAAAACTTATATATTTTACCTGCTTCCCAAACACGTGATAAAGATGCCTTAACCGATGAAGGTGTGGCACGCGTAATGGATGAGCTTTCGCAGGAATTTGACTATATTATTTGTGATTCACCTGCCGGTATCGAGCGTGGTGCTATTTTGGCCATGTACCATGCTGACGAAGCGATCATTGTGACCAACCCTGAAATTTCTTCAGTACGTGACTCTGACCGTATCATTGGCATGCTCGATAGCAAAACAAAAAAAGTAGAACAAAACGAAGGTCGCATTCGTAAGCACCTGTGTATTACCCGTTTCAATCCGGAACGTGCCGATAAACAGGAAATGTTGACCATTGATGATATTTCTAAGGATATTTTACGTGTACCAACCTTAGGCGTTATTCCTGAGTGTCCAAGCGTTTTACAGGCATCGAATGAAGGTAAGCCAGTGATTAATTTCACTGAAGCTGCAGCTGGTCAGGCCTATGATGACCTGGTTGCGCGCTTCCTTGGAGAAGAGCGTCCTTACCGTCATATCGAGGTGAAACCTAAGGGCTGGTTAGCACGACTATTTGGAGCGTAGACATGGCAGGATTCTGGAGTAAACTTTTTAGTGGCGAGGATAAACCATCAAGTGCACGGACTGCTAAAGACCGTTTGAAGGTCATCGTTGCATCCGAACAAGGCTTGGGTCGTCGTTTGAGCCAAGACAAAATTGACCAGATGAAGACTGAAATCATGCAGGTGGTCAATCGTTATGTCCGCGGTGTCGATGAGCAGCATATTCAAATGTCGGTACGTTCGGAAGCCAATATTGAAATGCTTGAAATGAATATCAATTTACCTGAAGAACGATAATCTGATTTTTGATTGGTCAAGCAAATTGATTCAAGGCAAAATATGAGCCTGAACAAAGCACTGCTTTGTTCAGGCTCAAGACGAGAAGCTTTGCTGCGAGTAAGCTAGATATACCAAGTATTATTTTACCCGGCCGCAAGGCGAGAAACTTGCTTCGAGTAGGCTGGTCATAAAGCTCTGCTTTACCCAGTCGCAAGACGAGTAACGAGACTTCGCCTAGACAACGTCGTTTTAAAGACATTGTCACTTGCGTACTCATATTTTGCCTTTTTTCATGCCGAAAAAACTACATTAGATCAAGGAAATTGCGATGGCATTATCTCAACCAGCAACTTTTAACGAAGAATGGTCAGATGAGCGTGTATTTGCCTACCTGAACCAGCTTCCTCCTGCAGGTGTTAATGCGGATTTTCATGTGCTGTATCATGCTTTCAAACATATGCGTCCATTCGATTATGAACGCCTGTTGACGAAATTTGTTGCTGATGGCCGCAATGTCAATGCAACCAATCCGGAAGGCCAACGCATTCATGACGTGATTGCCACCTACCCACGTCAAAGTGCCGAGTTTCTGGATGTCTTGGCAAAGTTTGCCTGAGTCAAAAATACATAAAAAAGCCTGCTTTCAAAGCAGGCTTTTTTATTGAAGCTAGACTACTAAACCAGAATCTCGCGTTTGCCATTAGCACCCATACCACTGACAATGCCGTTTTCTTCCATCTGGTCGATGATCCGTGCAGCACGGTTATAGCCCAGACTGAATTTACGTTGCAAGGATGAAGTAGAAGCCTTACGGGTTTCCAAAACAAAAGCAACACACTGGTCATACAGCGCATCGCGGTCTGATCCACCGTCGCCACCGTCTTCAAAACCACGGCTCGATGGCTCTTCATCAAATGGCGTCAGGATCTCGTCGACATAATTTGGTGAACCACGTTCACGCCATGCATCACAGATCCGGTTGACTTCGTCATCGGCAATAAAAGCGCCATGCACACGCTCAGGTTCGATTTTACCCGGACCCAAGAACAGCATGTCACCGTGACCGAGCAAGTCTTCTGCACCACCCGCATCCAGAATAGTACGCGAGTCGATCTTGGAGTTAACCCGCAATGCGACACGTGTTGGAATATTGGCTTTGATCAAACCGGTGATTACATCTACTGAGGGACGCTGGGTCGCAAGCAGCAAATGAATACCGGCCGCACGTGATTTTTGTGCCAGACGGGTAATCATTTCTTCGGCTTTTTTACCCACCTGCATGATCATATCCGCGAACTCATCCGCGACAATCACAATAGAAGGCAACGGCGTCAAACGCGGCGCACGCTCACCCACAACAGAATCGCTAGCTTTCCAGGTTGGATCGATCAGGTCTTCACCATTGGCAATCGCCTCTTCCACCTTGCGGTTATAGTCGCTCAGTTTACGGATTTTCAGGAAAGACATCAGCTTATAACGACGTTCCATCTCATTGACACACCAGTTCAATGCGCTGACCGCATCTTTCATATCGGTGACTACAGGCGTCAACAAATGTGGAATATCATTATAGTTTGCCAGTTCCAGCTGCTTTGGATCGATCAGAATGAGACGCAATTCATCTGGGGTATATTTCAGCAACATCGATAGAATCATCGAGTTGACCGCCACCGATTTACCGGAACCTGTGGTCCCTGCCACCAGCATATGCGGCGCTTTACCCAGATCAGCAATTACCGGATTACCGGAAATATCCTTACCCATTGCCATAGAGAGAATACTATTCGGATCAGTAAAGGCGGGAATGGTCAAAAGTTCGATTAAACGGACCATTTCACGGGTACTGTTTGGTACTTCAATTCCGATATACGGCTTGCCTGGAATGACTTCAACCACACGCACCGATGCCATCGACATCGAACGTGCCAGATCACGCGAAATATTCGTCACTTTAGAAGCTTTTACCCCTGGCGCCAGATCTAGTTCAAAACGTGTCACGACTGGACCTGGCTGTGCTTCTACCACCTTGGCTTTGACGTTGAATTCTTGTAACTTGATTTCAAGAAGTTCAGATAAACGTGCCAGCTGCTCTTCGGTAAAATTCACTTTTTTATTTGGATCGACTTCATCCAGTAAATCCAGACCTGGAAGCGGTGATAAATCTTTACGGCGCTCTGCCACCTGCATGGCACGTGACATCGGACGTCCTGATGCATCAGTTAAAGGCGCATCAAAATCAAACTCGTCTTCATCCTGTGGCTTGCCAGCAGTTTCATGCCAGGCTTCAATAAAATCTTCTTTGGATAATGCTTCCCGGACTGCAGCATTGCTGGCCGAAGTGGCAGATTTAGCCTGCTCTATACCCTGATGCTGAATCGGGGCCTGTACAAAAGCAGAAGATTGCGCATAACTCGATGCACGTACCGGTTGCCTTGGTTCATCTTCCTCAATCAGCAAATCACCCAGGTCATCCAGATCGGCCTGTAATGCGCTATTTTTCACCCCATGTGCCGTTGCCATAGCAGCCATAGCCGGAGCAACATTTACCATATCCTCTACAATTCTTGAGGTCTTTTCAGCCGTTACCGGATTGAATGGGCTATGCACATCCGTCGCTGTCTTGCCCTGTGGAACCGCAGCCAGAAGCTCGTCAAAGATTTCATCATCATCCCAGTCCAGGCCTGTATGTGGCGCAGATGTGGTTCTGGTTTGAGAAGGCGCCTGCGCTGAAACAGCTTGTTCTGCAGCTAAAGGCGATACAGAAGAGTTAAGCTGTTCCTCTTCGGCTGCTTTGAGTAAGGCATCAATATCCTGTTTATGGCGCTGATCCTCAGTAGAATGTAAGGCACGCCATATCTGCCCTGTTGCTACCACACGATCAGACTGTGGTGGCTCTTGCTGTGCTTTTTTAAATGTTTCGACTGGCTCCTCAGCAACCTGCTGCACATTTTCAGGAATATCGTCATCGAACCGGGATTGCTGGGATTCTTTATCGGCAAAATCATCAAATAGACGTTCAGCCACCTGATCACGCACTACCGGATCTATTTCTACCAGTTGATGCTCAGGCGCAGGCGTGACTGCAACCGCTACTTTTTTCGTAGTATTGACTGGCTCTTTTTTTGCAACAGGTGCAGTACGGTCAAAGTCAGACATGCCTTCAGGCACATTGCGGTAAAACAGGTCTTGTAAATAAGCAGGCGTTGCTTTCAGGCTGCTCCAGGTCTTGTTCCACTTCACCCCAAACGCCAAGGTAAATAACACTACCCAAAGCACCAGCAGGAAGAATGCTGCACCATATACTGTCAGCAGTTGTTCCAGACTCTGACCTAATTCATAGCCAATTATACCGCCGGAAGAATTATCCAGCGTATCAGCAGGCACTTGCCAGAATAAAAACAGCAATGCTGAGGTGGTCAGTAACAGGAAGAATTGGGCAGCATAGCGAAATGGCCGGTTCAGGAAGCTGCGCGGCCACCAGACCTGAATTGCTTCCATAAACAGATAGACAGGAATCAGCAGACTCGCCCAACCGAGAAAGCCAAACAAAAGGTCTGCAATCCAGGCACCCGCAACCCCACTCGCATTCGAAACGGTTTGTGTATCACTGGAAATGTGCATCCATCCCGGATCAAATGGCGTATAGGTCACTGTTGCAAGAAACAGATAAATCCCAAATGAGACTAAAAATAATGTCATTATTAAGCGCTGTGCATAGGCACTCGACACCGCTGTCATATACTGTCCTGTAACCAATTCTTCATGAATATTCTTTTGCTTTAATACTTAAAAAAAGCGACGCAATAATCTATATATTATGCACCTGTTCTATAAAAAAAGATGCACTATTGTGCAAGCACAATGTTACTTATGCTATATAGCCCAAATCGATTTCAATGATCAATAATATCGACTTTAATCTCACACCACTGTTATACAGTTTCACGTATAATTCAATAAATTTCTAAATAAAAAAGGATACAGCTGATGAGCGCACGTCACTCACGACTGATTATTTTAGGTTCTGGTCCTGCAGGCTATAGTGCAGCAGTCTATGCAGCGCGGGCAAACTTGAAACCTACCCTGATTGCAGGTTTGCAACTGGGCGGTCAGCTTACCACGACAACAGAAGTAGATAACTGGCCGGGTGATCCTGAAGGCCTAACCGGTCCAGCCTTGATGGAACGTATGCAGGCCCATGCAGAGCGCTTTGGCACTGAAATCGTATATGACCATATCAATGAAGTGGATCTTAGCCAGCGCCCGTTCGTATTAAAAGGTGATATGGAAGAGTTTACTTGTGATGCCCTGATCATCTGTACCGGCGCAACTGCCCAATACCTCGGCCTGGAATCTGAAGCCGCCTTTATGGGTCAAGGTGTCAGCGCTTGCGCGACCTGTGATGGTTTCTTCTATAAAAACCAGAAAGTGATGGTCGTAGGTGGTGGTAATACAGCTGTGGAGGAAGCGTTGTATTTATCTAATATTGCCTCTCACGTAACCCTGGTTCACCGCCGCGACTCATTACGTTCTGAAAAAATCTTGCAAGAGCATTTATTTGCTAAAGAAAAAGAAGGCAAGATCAGTATTATCTGGAATCATCAGGTCGATGAAGTCCTGGGCGATGCACAATCCGGCGTAACCTCAGTGCGTATTAAGTCAACCCTGGATGGCTCGACTCAAAATGTCGACGTGACCGGCATGTTTGTCGCAATTGGTCATAAGCCAAATAGCAGCATGTTTGAAGGCCAGTTAGAGCTTCGTGACGGTTATATCCAAGTGCAAAGCGGTACAGCAGGCAATGCAACACAAACTTCTGTACCAGGTGTATTTGCAGCTGGTGACATTGCTGACAGTATTTACCGTCAGGCCATTACTTCTGCAGGTTCAGGCTGTATGGCTGCGCTGGACGCAGATAAATATCTTGATGCGATGGGCAAACTGGACTAAGCAGCAACTATAAAAAGCCGTCCATCTTGGGCGGTTTTTTTATGTATGATAAAAATAGCCTATTTAAAGATCGGATTTTTGCATGCATCTCCTTCCTCCTTCACAGTATATATTTCCCAATCCGCTCGAGGTTGATCCTGAAGGTGAAGGCCTGATTTGTATTGGTGCAGACCTCTCCCCTTCCACACTTTTTGAAGCCTATACGCATGGTTTATTTCCATGGTTTTCAGAAGGTGATCCGATTTGCTGGTGGAGTCCGGAACCGCGTTGCATTATTCGCCCCGAAGATTACCATCCAAGCAAATCCCTGCTACGCAATATGAAAAAGCAGGATTATAAAATTACAGTCAACCATGCTTTTGAAAGGGTAATCCGTTGCTGCTCCCTGCCTCGTGCTTATGCTGAAGATACCTGGATCAGTGAAGATATCATCGCAGGCTATTGCGACATGTTTGAAGCAGGATACGGCTATAGCATTGAGGTCTGGGATGAAAATCGCATCGTAGGTGGACTTTATGGTGTGACCATCGGTCAGGGCTGTTTTGGTGAGTCCATGTTTAGTACACAAACTGATGTTTCTAAAATGGCTTTCTACACTTTAATGTTGATTGGGCAAGAAAATAAGCTGCCCTGGATTGACTGCCAACTGGTCAATGATCATCTGTTAAGTCTGGGTGCCTGTACACTTTCTCGCCAAGCCTATCTTAATTCGTTACAAGATATCGTAAAAAAGCCGGCGATTGATTGGAAAAAGTATCAGGAAGGTGTATTTTCAAGTAAAACAATAGCGCAAAACGCGCGATTAAGTGAATGAAAATAACAGAGGGTAGTTGTTATGAACTCTTATCAGCCCAAGGCCCTACTGAACGATTTACAGTATTATATTACGCCGCCGCATGATTGCAGCTATCTGCCCAATAAGTCGGCGCGCATGGTTTTTCTGGATCCTGCACATCGTATTGATGTGGTGACTTTATCTGAGCTGTCGCGTACCGGTTTCCGCCGCAGTGGTGATTTCGTCTATCGCCCTGAATGCCATCTTTGCCGTCAATGCCTGTCTTCGCGCGTACCTGTTATTGAATTTCGCATGAACAGTTCACAAAAAAAAGCCTGGAAACGTAATCAAGATCTGGTGATGAAAATTACCACTCCAGAGCAGGCGGGTGATTTACATTATGCATTGTATGAACGCTACATAAACGAACGTCACGCAGATGGCGACATGTTCCCTCCGACTCGCGATCAGTTTGAAAAATTTTTATTGCAAAGCTGTACTGATAGCTTCTTTCTGGAATTATGGCAGGATCAGCGTTTAATCAGCGTTTCCACCTGCGACCTGCTGGATGATGGCATTTCGGCCGTTTATACTTTCTTTGACCCAAATGAAAATCGCCGTTCAGTGGGTGCATTTGCAATCTTGAAACAGATTGAACATGCACAAAAGCTTGGTTTGAAATTTGTTTATCTGGGCTACTGGGTTCCACATTCAGCCAAGATGAACTACAAATCCCAATACCTGCCGCTTGAATTACTGATCGATGGACAATGGCGACGCTTAAATCATGCCTTGAGTGCCACAGAGATTCAGCATTTGGGACACTCATTAATGACGACCTTACCTAGCGGATGGAATCACCAGATTATTAAATAAGATGGTCCGTCTCTCTTATTTAAACAGGCTGGCAAAATCATCCGTACATGCCTTGACCATAATGATGGCATGTTCACGACTGCCATTGGCATTTGGATAATAGTTCTTGCGCAGATCAATCTGATGAAAGCCTGATTTTTCATATAGCTTGATCGCAGCCTGATTACTCTCGCGTACTTCCAGGAAAATCTGCACCGGATTATTTTTCAGCATCGCCACTGACGCCTCCAGCAACTGATAGCCCAGGCCCTGGCCCTGTTGTGCCGGATCAATCGCCATCAGCAATAAATTGGCTTCATCCAGCACCGGTTGTAAAATACAAAATCCGGCTACCTGCCCTTGCACTTCAATCACGGTACTTTGATAAGCAGTCACTGCATCCTGAAACTGCTTTAAGGTCCAAGGATGTGATTGGACCAATCTTTCAATTTTTACAACGGCCTCTACATCCGCTGCTTGCATCAAACGAATCATCTTCGTTCATCTTATATAGATTCAACCTCCGCATTATAGAAACTTCATAAAAAAAATCGAGCAAAAAAAAGAGCGATTCCTGTCGCTCTTCACTCTTCATCTTTATTAAATACCCAATTTTGCTTTCCAGCCCGCCAGCAGTTGATCTGTATAATGATCATTCGGATGGAATCCCGGTTTAAAATACATCAGCATTTCCTTAGCCATGCCGGTAATGATGCCTTTGGAAGGACTATAGGCATAGCTATAAATGGCCTTCAAGGATTCAAGATTGAGCTGCTGATCCTGTTTGAGTAATCGTGCAAGGAAATAGCTTTGCACCACAAATAAGGTGGCCATTGCGATGACCAAGGAAGACGTACGCAGTGCATATGCTTTTAAGCCTTTGCCAAAAACCCCCTCAAAGACATCATAAGCGACTGCCTTATGTTCATTTTCTTCGACTGCATGCCATAACCACATGGTTTTCATGGTCTCATCTGTCATCAGTTCCTGAATATGGCTATTGGTTAACAGCTGTGAGGCGATGGTTGCGGTAAAGTGTTCAAGTGCTGTTGTCGCGGTTAAATCTATCATTTCCTGGCTAATACCCACAGGTTTAGCCAACTTTGCCATGAACTTTCGCGTTGTTTGAATGACTTTATCGGTGTAATGATCAAGCGTATCGACATCATGACCATACTTTTGCGCAGAAGCATTAAAGCCGATATGCTCGTGAGTATGCATCGCTTCCTGACCAATGAAGGCGGAAATTTCTTTTTGTAAGGCTTCATTGTGGGCAATCGAAGGATGTTTACGCACCGCGCGGACTGAATCTATAAAAAACTTTTCACCTGCTGGAAACAGTGCAGATAATGCCGTCATAAAATGAGTAAGACCGGCTGAACCATTCATCCAGTATTCTGGTACAGCATCAAAATCGAAGTTCATGCGACGAACTGGAAAACTTGCACCCGCACGATTGGTAATATTTACTTTAGCGTTCATGTGACTACTCCCATCAAGCCCGTCCAGGCCTGAAAATGTAATATTCATATTCTTATCTGTATATTACGTGGGATTTTTTTTTACATAAGCGCTGTTTAGGTCAGGCCAATATCAGTTAAGGACAGCTTTAAATAAATTTGTCAGACAATTTATTTTTGGTTTTATAAAAATAAGAATTAAAAAAAGCGCCCCAAAGGAGCGCTTTTTTTTCAATCAAGTGATTATGCAGTTACTTTAGAAACTACACCAGCACCAACCGTACGGCCGCCTTCACGGATCGCAAAACGTAGACCTGGGTCCATTGCGATCGGGTGGATTAGCTCTACTGACATCTCAACGTTGTCACCAGGCATAACCATTTCCACGCCTTCTTTAAGCGAGATCGCACCAGT
>NZ_JAYWYX010000031.1:0-35383 GCF_048147925.1 Acinetobacter sp. 226
CTCATACCCAAGTTGTCACTTGAATTCTGTTCAAATGAGCAGAGTGTTGTCTTTTAAATCTTTGTGCAACAAAGCCGCTTTGATGCTAAAAACGGATTTTCTGTGTTGACTTCCTGTCAATTTTTAAGCTGTAAATTTTAATTAGGTTTGTTTTATTTGACTTGTTCAATATAAACGTAAGTTATATTGCTTGTTGATCATTACGAAATATTTTAAGACGCCTACTTTGCACAGCATATAAGTGTCATAAAAAAGCCGGTCTTTTCGACCGGCTTTTTTGAGTTTTCTCAGATCAGGCAGCTTGAGCTTTTGCCATCAATGCTTCAATCTCTTCTACCGTTTTGACCACTTTCGCGGTTAAAACCAGTGGACCATTTTCGGTAGCAACAACATCATCTTCAATCCGGATGCCAATACCGCGCCATTTCGGGTCTACGGTTTCATCATCGGGCGCGATGTAAAGCCCCGGCTCAACTGTTACGACCATGCCTTCTTCATATGCACGCCATTCACCATCAACCTTATAAGCACCGACATCATGTACATCCATCCCGAGCCAGTGTCCGGTCCCATGCATGTAGAACTGGCGGAAAGCTTCTTTTTCTATAATGTCGTCGATATTCCCCTGCATCA
This sequence comes from Acinetobacter sp. 226, assembly GCF_048147925.1. NCBI lineage: Bacteria > Pseudomonadati > Pseudomonadota > Gammaproteobacteria > Moraxellales > Moraxellaceae > Acinetobacter > Acinetobacter sp. 226. Next base: position 634 of record NZ_JAYWYX010000031.1, read on the forward strand.
AGCCAAGATCGAGCAAACCCTGTACCAAAATGCGTACTGCAATATTATGTGGTTCTTTATACGAGTTACCAATTTGCACAGCATTAATTGCAGCAATTTGAGCATCCAGCACTACATTATATAAAGCTTTCTGTTCCGGGCTAAATTTACCATTCACTGGAAAGGTACGGGTAATGTCTGAAGCATAGAACTGATATTCAGCCGCAGCATCAATCAGGACTAAATCGCCATCTTTGAGTTCTTTGTCATTTTCTACATAATGCAGGATGCAGGCATTCTCACCGCCACCGACAATACTGTTGTAGGCCGGAACACCACCATTTTTGCCAAAAACATAATTCAGCTCGGCTTCCAGTGCATATTCCATCATGCCCGGCTGTACTGCCAGCATTGCTTGAGTATGCGCATCAGCAGAAATATCGGAGGCAATCTGCATCAGTTCAATTTCATTTGCATCTTTATGCAGACGCATTTCATCGACAATACGATCCAGCTGAATGACTTGCGCTGGCGCAGAAGTTCCACGACGGCTTTCACCACTTGCAGTTGCAATCCATTTCGCTACACGCGCATCAAATTCTGCATGCTGCCCGATGCGATAGAATAACCGATCCTTATTTTGCAGTTTTTCCAGAATTTCTTCATCGAGCAGATCAATCGCATAGGCTTCATCTGCCTCATAATCTTGAATGGCTCCATCAATACCTGCACGATAGCCGTTCCAGATTTCCATTTCCCGGTTACGTTCCCGGCAGAACAAACTGTAGCTATAGCCTTCTTCTTCAGTGTCAAAGGTTTCAATCACAGCAACAGCTTCAGGTTCTGCAAACCCGGTTAAATAGAAGAAACTACTGTCTGCGCGGTATTTATAATCTGCATCACGGTTACGTATGGCTACCGGACTGGTCGCGATAATAGCAATACTACGTAAACCGATTTCCCCTGCGAGGATTGCGCGACGTTCCTCAAAAACTGCCTGTGTCAATTTCTTCATTCCACCTTACTTCTTATCGATTAGTACTTTTATTTAGAATATGATCTTGAAACCATACCATCAACTTTACTGTAAACAGCAAAGTATATGCCTGATTTCAAGTATGGCTTAGTTCACTTCAGCATTTCATCAACTTGGACGTTTAGGCGAGAAAATCTCGACAACGCTTTGCGGCTCTGTAGGAGCGGCATCGTTAGGCTGATTTTTTTGACCAAATTGCTGCAGGAGTGGCGTTTCTTCAACTCCTACTTTTTTACGCCCTAAAGACAAACTGACCGGAATCAGGCGCACAAATTCATACAATTCCTGATAGCTTTCTTCACCTTCGGCATCATCGTCCGAATCTTCAAATTCTACCGCGGCTACATCCTGCAAATGTTCAATCAGTTCAACTTCATCCTGGCGGATATGCCCGGACGCCAGTCCAAAACCTAAGACCACACCTGCACACCAGTCCGCCAGTGCCTGCACACGTTCTGAAAGCGTATGTTCATCATCGGGCAGCAAAGGTAAATAATCTAGTTCATCTTCAGACAAGGCATGGAAGATGTCTTCAGCTTCGCCTGTCAAAAGCTCTAATGCTTCGGCATCCAGTTCAGATACGTCCAATGTTTCTAAAATCTGTAACCACTCTTCACTGCTTGGGGCCTGAGTGACACAAACAATGCCCGTCAGCAAACCATGCAGTTCGCTAGGGCTGGAAATCTCCTCAATTGAAGAAAAATTGCGGTGCCATTCGGTCCAACCTGAAATATCGTCTTGCATTCGTTTATCCAATCTTTATACTGCTTATATATTACCTTTGTTTGCAACACTGTGCGACCTCGATATGTTAGAAGAATTACAGCGTCTACAAGTGCAGATCGGCGTGTTAAAAACGCGACTTGCACGGCTTGAAAGTGAAAATTCCAGCTTGCGCGAAGAGCAAGACTCTTCATCAATGCAACATCAACTGCAAATTGAACAAAAGAACAGCGTAATTGCGCAAAAACAACAAGAAAATGAAAACCTGACAGAACAATTGACGGACTCTCGGGCCCAGTTTCAACTGCTTAATAATGATGCAACTGCACTGGCAGACCGTTATGGCAGACTTGAAAAAAGCTGCACCGATCTGAAAAACCGTTTTCAGGAAATTCTGGCTGAACGTAATGATCTGCGGGTACTTAAAGAAAAGATGCTGATTGAACAGCGTCATTCTCAGCAGGAAATCCAGCGTTTGACTCAGGAAGCTGAACGTTTAACCCAAAAAAATGAAAATGCCAAAGCCAAGGTTGAAGCAATTATTCAACGTCTGGCCATTCTTGGCACTGCGCAGGATCATCACGCACAGGAAATTCAACAACTGGCCCATCCGACTGAAGTCATTGAGGAAGCTTCATCATGAGTGAACAAATTGCAATCGATCTCAGAGTATTGGGGCATAGTTTCCGTTTAGCCTCGCCTCCTGACAAGCAGGAAGAATTACAGCGTGCGGCACAGTTATTAAATGAAAAGTATGATGAATTTCGTCGTAAAGCTCCACGCATGGAACCTAGTAAACTGATTATTATGGTAGCACTTGAGTTGATGCAGGAAGTTCTGAGCATGAACCGGTCCCTGCAACAATACGGACATTGCGAACGTTTGTTACAAACCATTTTAGAAGAAGTTGAAGAACTTACTGAATAATCACATATTCCGCTTAAACTTCAGACATTCGAATGAACTGTTTACAGTTCATGAACAGCATGGAGTTGCCACACCGGCATTATTGTTTATAATTAACTTAACTCTGGGGTGTTCGCCAGCGGGTCTATTCCCCTGCCGATACTAACACTTATGGGTGTGGTCTGTATATTTAGAGTGTATGCCCATCTTCGTATGGGAAACCCAGCAAGTATACGTCACATCCTCCTTGAACTCATCGGGTTCAGGGTAACGACACATGCAGCGGCATCTCCGGAGTGCTTATTTTCTTAGTAAAAATATATTATTTATAATCCATATAAAATCCTTTCTAAATCTTCTCTCATCTCAGCATTTATTTCGATCACGCCCCCTTGTATTAACGCAGTCATCTTGTATGCATGAAATGCCTCAAAAGTCCTTTTCACTTTATTTTATTCAAAAACAATCTCTTAAACTATTTTATCCCGATATAAAATATATATGGCCCAGATTGCAGCAGGAATCCAGCCAAAAATCGAAATCTGAAGTAGCAAACATACTACGGATTCGACTGGCCGACGAAGAGTCATAAACAATGACCACGGAAAAATAAATGCGATAATTGATTTCACTTTTTAAAATCCTCTTTTTGCAATGTCTTGAGCTTTTAAGTCCAGTATTTACGAATGGCTAGAACTGCTACTTATATTCAGATATTTTTAATGTGATTAGCAGAATCTCTGTACATGCGAAATCACGTTTAAAAATATCTTGAAAGCCTAATTCAGCCAGCTTAAAAGAAGCTTAAAAAGTTATCTTACATCCACTCAGCTCTTGTATCTTTTCAGCCAGAGTGTTGACGTTTTAATAAAAAAAGTTTTCGCTTAATTTTTGCTATGCAACAGGCTTATATCCAAATAAGGCACTTAGCCTATTTATATTTATAGATTTATTTTTTTGGTCTTGTACTCAAGGGTGATACCCGCCAGATCACGTCTCCGACATCATCTGCCACTAAAATGGCTCCTGAGGAATCCACTGCTACACCAACAGGACGTCCATATGCTTTCCCTTGATCGCTGAGAAATCCGGTCAAAACATCCTGAGGCTGTCCGATTGGTTGGCCATTTTGAAAGGGAACAAAAATCACTTTATAGCCACTATGTGGTTTGCGGTTCCATGAGCCATGCTGACCAATCAGCGCCCCATCACGATATTGAGGCATCAGATCTGCCCTATAGAAAGCCAAGCCCAATGAGGCAGTATGATTGCCTAATGCATAATCCGGTGGAATTGCTCGCGCAACTAAAGCAGGGTTTTGCGGTTTGACCCATGTATCAACATGCTGACCATAATAACTATAAGGCCAGCCATAAAAAGCGCCCTCTTTGACAGAGGTCAAATAATCAGGAACCAGATCATTGCCGAGCTCATCGCGTTCATTTACCACCGTCCAGAGTGCACCACTCTGAGGTTGCCAGTCCATGCCATTCGGATTACGTAGTCCGGTTGCATAAGGTCGTGCTTGGGCACTATCCAAATCAAACTCCAGAATGAGTGCCCGGCCCTGCTCTTGCTCTTGCTCTTGCTCTAAGCCATTTTCAGCCACATTACTGTTGGAACCCACTGTGATATAAAGTTTATTGCCTGCAGGATTGGCAATGACATTTTTGGTCCAGTGATGGTTTAAACGGCCTGCCGGTAAATCCAGCACCTTGGTGCCGGCTGCTGTGATTTGAGTCATCCCGTTCTGATAAGGAAAGCGCATCAAGGCATCAGTATTGGCTACATACAATGTATTGCCAATCAGCGCCATACCAAATGGAGAATTGAGATTTTGCAAGAATACGGTTTTTTGTTCAGCCACCCCATCTCCATTGCTGTCCCGAAGTAGCGTGATGCGGTTGGCACTAGGATGCGATGAGCCGGCGCGCTGCATTACCCACTTCATGATTTTCCCTTTGATCCCTTTACTATCATCGGGCTTGGATGGTGCATCCGTTTCAGCCACCAGCACATCACCATTTGGCAATACATACAGCCAGCGCGGATGTCGCAGTCCTTTGGCAAATGCCTGAACTTTTAAACCTGTCGCGGGTATAGGCATTTCATCCACAGGCCAGCCTTTGGCAGGCGCAATATTGACCGTAGGCAGCAAGCTTGACTGTGGTTTAGGTAAGTCTGGATCAGAACCATAACTGTCAGTGATGGGCGATTTGGAAGGCATCATACATCCTGTCATAGTCAGGAAAGATGCACAGGCGGTACCAGCAACTAAAAGTCGTATGTGCTGAATAAGCATTTTGATCTCTTTGTTATTATTATCCTCGACTTAACTTTAAGAAACTACAAGTGATGCCACTAGCTGATTCTTGTTTTTTCTGGTTATGAATTGGTTATCAATTTTTGAGTCAGGTCTGATGTTTTTCTTGCTGTAAACATAAATTTATTCTGACTAATTTATCCAAGACAACACGACAACATTTCCAGAGTAATTTTTTTTACCTCATTACGGCTGAGTCGAATATGAGCCTCTAATATAGAAAGACAGGCGACTGCATCTTGGGCAAGCAGCGCCTTTAAAATCTGTTGATGTTCAGCATAGGTGGCCTCAATCCGATAATCTTTGGAAAAATCCAGCCGGCGTATGATCCGAATTTTTTCGCTGATCTCACTATGTATTTTTGCCATTTCTGCATTGCCGGCTGCAAATACCAAATGACAATGAAATGCTTCATCTTCTACAGATAACCGCCTGAGATCATAGATATATTGTTCTGGTTGAATACACCAGGTTTGAATCAAAACAGCCAGAGCAACCTGCAACTGGTCTTTGGGCATCTGACAAAGTTGTTCGACTGCATAACCTTCCAATAAAATTCGCAGATCATACAGTTCTTCATAAACTTTAAAGTCTAGTGACCGGACCTTCCAGCCACTTCTAAACTGCACCTCGACATAGCCTTCCTGCTGCAGACGATATAAGGCTTGCCGAATGGGTGTACGGCTTACGGCATAGCTTTCAGCAATTTCTGATTCGGTAAACCGTTCTCCCGGCATGAGTTTAAAGTCAAAAATGTCATTTTTAATTTTCTGGAAAACCAGCTCAGACAGATTGTCTGAGCTTTTTCCGGTCGCTTTAGTGGCTGGATTAGGGACAAGGGTCATAGGCTCAATCCATTACTCCATATAAACCAGCGGTTCACCGCTATGCACGGTCTGACCTGAACGGCAGATAATCGCTTTAACGATACCATCATCATCAGCATAGACCGGCAGTTCCATTTTCATGGCTTCAATGATGGCCACCGTGTCGCCTTTTTTCACAATCTGCCCCGCTTCTACAAAAATCTTCCAGATATTGCCGGTCATAGAGGCGTTGAGAGGGACATACTGGCTGTAATCGGTGTCATCCTGCAGCACTTCTATTTCTACAGGTGCATCAAACTCGTCTTTCCAGCGTTCTACCTCGGCACTAAAAGCGGCCTGTTGCTGTGATTTAAAAGCAGCAATACTGTCCTGTTCTGCAGCAAGGAAATCCTGATACGCTGCAAAGTCAAACTCGCATTCTTCAATTTTGATTTCTGCCAGACCATGGGCGAAATCAGCACGGAACTGATCCAGTTCAGCCTCAGTAACCTCATAATATTTAATCTGGTCAAAAAAGCGTAAGAACCATTGCTGATCGCCAAACTGCTTGTTCTTTTTAAACTTGTTCCAGATCGGCACGGTACGGCCAATCAACTGATAGCCACCCGGTGAGTCCATGCCATAAATACACATATACATGCCACCAATCCCGACTGTACCTTCAGCGGTAAAAGTACGGGCCGGATTATATTTGGAACTCAGTAAACGGTGGCGCGGATCAATAGGCACTGCACAAGGTGCAGTCAGATATACATCACCTAGCCCTAAAATCAGATAGTTGGCATCAAAAATAATGTCCTTGACCTGTTGGCGGTGACTTAAACCATTAATCCGCTGAATAAAATCGACATTATTCGGAAGCCAGGGGGCTGTGGCACAGACGCTTTCCTGATAACGCTCAACAGCACCCAGAGTCGCCGAGTCCTCAAAGGCCATGGGTAAATGGATAATTCTTGAAGGGATTTTAATGTCACGCAAATCGCCCATCTGTTCTTCAAGACCAAGCAGGAAGTGAATCAGTTGCTGCTGGCTCAAACGCAGACCATCATATTTAATCTGCAAGGATCGCACACCAGGTGATAATTCCAAGATACCCTCAAGATCAGCTTCACGGATCAGTTGCATCAAGCGGTGTACGCGCAGGCGTAGGGCCAAATCCAGTACGTTATCACCGTATTCCAGCAAGATATAACTGTCACCTGCCTGACGATATACAGCTTTTGGTGCATCTGGTGTAGCTTCACGCAATGCCAGAATACTTTCTGCTTGAACTGCCACGACTTCAGCTTCGTGGGTCATCTCTGCCTTGGCAAAGTTTTGGAGGGTTTGAATTTGCTGCCGCTCCAGCGCATTGGCCTGTTCTACCGAAATTGGATAGAAGCTAATCGTGTCATCGGCTTTCAGTTGACCAATTTTCCAGAGTTCAGCTTTGGCAATGGTCACCGGACAGACAAAGCCACCCAGGCTCGGACCATCTTTGGCAAGGATTACAGGGAAGTCACCGGTAAAGTTGATTGCACCAATGGCATATTCACAGTCATGCACATTGGATGGATGCAGCCCCGCTTCACCACCATTTTCACGCGCCCAGCTTGGCGTCGGTCCGGTTAAACGGATACCCAACCGGTTCGAGTTAAAATGCACTTTCCAGCTTGATGCAAAAAACTCCTCAATATATTCAGCTTTAAAGAAATCAGGTGCTCCATGCGGACCATAGAGCACACCAATTTTCCATTCCTTGCCATAACCTGGAATCAGAGCTGTTGCCAAAGCTTCAGGTTCTGCAATCGCCAAAGGTAGACCATCGGCCGGCAGCTCAGGATTCACCATCTTAATCATGTCACCAGCCCGTAATACTCGGCCTGCATGTCCACCAAAATTACCTAAAGCAAAGGTAGAACGGCTACCCAGATATTCCGGTACATTCAGACCATTTCGCACAGCCAGATAAGTCCGGCATCCGGATTCAACCTGTCCAATTTTTAAGGTTTGTCCTACTTTTATCTGAATAGGCTGCCAGAAATTTACTGCTTCATCATCCAGACTTACCGGACAAGGGGCGCCAGTTAAAGCAATGACATTGTCTGCATGAAACTTGAGGGTTGGACCTTGCAGGGTAAATTCGAACCCGGCGGCGGCCTCGGCATTCCCGACAATTTTATTGGCCAGCCGGAAGGCATAATCATCCATTGGGCCTGAAGGCGGTACACCAATATCCCAATACCCGACACGACCCGGATAATCCTGAATCGAACTTTGTGTACCCGGCTGAATCACCTCAATCACATTCGGCACATATTTGAAATCATCCAGCATGCGTGTCCAGATCTGCATCTGTTTAAAACGTGGATCTGAAATAACAGTATGCACATAATCCAGATTGGTACTAATACCATTCAGGCGAGTTTCAGCTAAAACTGATTTAAGCGTACGAATGGCAGTATCACGATCTTCAGCATGCACAATAATCTTGGCAACCATCGGATCAAAATATTGGGAAATTTCAGTTCCGGTACTCACCCAGGTATCAACCCGGACATTTTCCGGAAAAAAAACATCGGTCAAAATCCCTGGACTCGGCTGGAAATTCTTGACTGGATCTTCGGCATATATGCGTACTTCAATCGCTGCACCCCGAGGCTGAATACTGCTTAGATGCTTCCAATCCAAAGTATCGCCTGCTGCGATTTTCAACATGCATTCGATCAGGTCTAAACCGGTCACCATTTCAGTGACAGGATGTTCCACCTGCAAACGGGTATTCACTTCAAGGAAATAAAACTCGTCACGTGCTGCATCGTAAATAAACTCAACCGTACCGGCACTGCGATATTTCACCGATTTGCCCAGTTCAACTGCCGCCTGATGCAGTTTTTGACGGGTTGCATCAGGTAAATGAGCCGCTGGTGTTTCTTCTACGACCTTCTGATTACGGCGCTGTAATGAACAGTCACGCTCACCCAAAGCCACTACCTGTCCCTGTCCATCTCCAAAAATCTGAACTTCGACATGACGGGCTTTATCCACAAAGCGTTCCAGAAACACCCCGGCATCTTTAAAGAACTGCTCACCCAGACGTTTTACACTTTCATAAGCCTCTCGAAGTGCTTCTGCATCATCACAACGGGTCAAGCCAATTCCGCCACCGCCTGCTGTGCTTTTCAGCATAATTGGATAACCAATTTTTTCAGCTTCTGCCAAAGCTTCGTCCAGACTATTTAGCAGACCTGTACCGGGAGTCATGGGTACATTGGCAGCTGCAGCAAGTTCACGGGCACGATGTTTTAAACCAAACTCTAAAATCTGCGCAGCTGTGGGTCCCATGAAAGCAATGCCATTTTCTTCGCAGGCACGGGCAAAATCAGCACTTTCTGACAGAAAACCATAACCCGGGAAAATTGCTTCGGCCCCGGTATTTTTGGCTGCAGCAATCAGCTTTTCGATACTCAAATAGGTATCGCTAGGTTTAGTTCCTTGCAGAGATACGGCAACATCTGCATCAAGTACATGCTGCGCATAACGATCTGTTTCTGAATAAACGGCGACACTGGTTACACCCATTTTTTTTAATGTGCGAATGGCGCGAACAGAAATTTCGCCGCGGTTTGCAATCAGTACAGTCTTAAACATATGAATCCCCAGTTATTTTATCTATTTTTTGAATCTGTTGAATGGCTCTGTTTCATTTTTTTATTGATTCAGCTCATGGACATAGACCCGCTACCTACCAAGTTCACTGATCTGTAATGCAGGTGCAGATGCACGCTATCCGCATATACAGCTTTCCTGAATGCATCAATTTTTTCTTTCAGATATGTGCCAGTCGCAACCAAAATACAGGCAGACCCAGTGCGCTCGAATTGCGCATTGGGTTGAGCGGGATTTTTCGGTGAGAACTGTTTTTGCTGATCGGCCGCACGCCATTTCAGGACTGTCCAGTCGATCATTTTGTGAGGAAGCATTCTGTATCCAATCTTGTATCCAAGTTTGAATACAAATATGCAGAACTTATGCCAGTTTTATTTTTATATTAATTTCAATATTTTAATATTATTTAAGATGTCCCAATGAGAGAGAAATTTGATTAGATGACTGTTTTTGGTTCAGTCTGTTTTCAATTCGGTGCAAAAATTATTCTGGAACTCATATTGCATGATCTGCATCCCTTCAACTTGTACAACACTGATATAAAAGCCTATCTATTAATGAACCTTTAAGGGAACCATTCAGCTTATATCTTGGGCTAGTAATAAAATTGGAGGTACTCCATGCCGGAATGAAAAGGGTTTAACCCAAGATGCATATAGGCACACAGGAGATGATCGAAAGGAAATATAAAAGGAGAGGTTTCAAATATTGAAGTAAATAAGGCTGCCCAGTAATATTCACTGAAATTACGGATAACCTCTGTCACTCAACCACGAAAAGCGGCTTCAATCACGGCAACATCAATTTTCTTCATGCCCATCATGGCCTCAAATGCACGTTTGGCTGCAGCACGGTCAGAACTGTTACAGGCATTGATCAGGACAGCTGGCGTAATCTGCCAGGAAATGCCCCACTTGTCCTTGCACCAGCCACACTCACTTTCCTGACCGCCATTGCCCACGATGGCATTCCAGTAGCGATCTGTTTCCTCCTGGTCTTCAGTCGCCACCTGAAATGAAAATGTTTCATTATGCTGAAAACCAGGACCACCGTTCAACCCGATGCAGGCAACGCCCATTACTGTAAATTCGACCGTAATGACATCACCTTCTTTCCCAGAGGGATAATCTCCAGGAGCAAGGTTGATCGCGTCAATCGAGGAATCTGGAAAGGTGTCCGCATAAAATCGCGCAGCAGTTTCAGCATCGTTATCGTACCAGAGGCAGATAGTGTTCTTCACAATATTCATCATGTTCTCCATTGAGTTAGGTCTTACGTGCCTACCTAAGTCCAATGTCCAATGTGTATCATTTCTCAGCCGAGAATCGTCATATGATTCCGTATCTATACTATTTCACCAAAAACGGGACAAATCCATTCTGAAGCTGTATGTTTATTGATCTAAAGCTTTTCAACATTTTTCTAATTATTCACTGCTGCAGCTTGCTATCACACTGTTAATTACATAAAAAGCGATGAAAATCAAAGAGCGTAAACTACTCACCTCATGACCTTTTAAAAACAGGTCATAAAATTTCTTTAATTAGACTTTAAACCTGGCACGATTTATATCGGGAGATAAAATGCAATAGGACATTACAATTCAGAATTATTTTTTACTTTTCCAGAATTCCCACTTAGACTAGAGCACAATTTTGTTGCACATGCTTTTGCGCCTATGACCATTCAGGAATTAAGAAGATACCTTCGTAAAACGCGTCGTCATCTCTCTAAATTTGAGCAAAGGCAGGCCGCACAAAAAGTCTTGAACCGTCTGATCCATAGCCCACAATTTATTCAAGCCCGACGTATTGGGCTGTATCTGCATGCTTTTGGGGAAATTCAGACCCAGGCGATTATTGAACGCTGCTTTCAGCTGGGCAAGCAGGTTTATCTCCCTGCAATTTGCGACATGAATCAGCATCTGGCCTGGATCCGGATTAGCCCGCATCAATACCATAACAGGCGCTTTGCCCACCATCGGCTGGGTATGCGAGAGCCAATGAGTACGCGTGGTGTCCATGTTTCCAAACTGGATCTGTTGCTCATGCCATTATTGGCCTGTGATACTTCAGGCACCCGGATTGGTATGGGCGGCGGTTTTTATGATCGCACCCTGGCTTCTGCACCCAAGCACCCTTTTCGTTTGGGACTTGCGTATGACTTTCAACTGGTTAGCCAACCTTTAAAACGGGAAAAATGGGATCAGCCCCTAGATGCTTTAATCACTCCGACAGTTTCTATCAAGTTCAAACGGTAATTTTTCAATTTTGCTCTTGATAACTACTTCAAAATCACATAATTAGTCATTTTTCATACAATTTAATCTCAACTGCCCTTGTATTTTTAAAATTACCCATCACTATTAAAAGCATGGCAACACCGTTGTCACTCATTAGGAGTGCCCATGTCTGAAATTATCATGAATCCAGAAACCTTAGAGCCGCAGGTTCCAAGTGTACTACCCCTTTTGGCGCTGCGTGATGTGGTGGTTTATCCGCACATGCAAATTGCGCTGTTTGTCGGTCGTGAAAAATCGATCAATGCAGTTGATGTGGCTCGTAACAGTGACAATCTAGTATTTGTGGTTGCACAAAAAGATTCGCTTACAGAAGAAATTGATCACGACAATTTATATCAATACGGTACTGTCGCGAAGATTGTGCAAGTTGTGAATCACGAAAATGATGAAAACTGTATTAAAGTCCTGATTGAAGGACTGCATCGTGCCAAGCTGAAAACGATCATTGACGAAAACGAGTATCTGACAGCAGAGCATGAACTCAGCCCAATGACAGTTACGATGGATAAAGACACGCAAGCTGTGCGCTTGCAAGAATTACGTGCGCTTTTCGCTCAATATGCAGAAGCGAAGTTACGTAATGCCCGTGAACTGATCACTGCAGCCAACAAAATTGAAGACTTATTACAGTTATTGTTCTTCGTTGCAACCCGTGTTCCATTGAATATTGAAGTGAAACAAAAGTTCCTGGAACAGGACGAGTTCGAAGCGCATTTAACTGAATTAATGACTTATCTATTACAACAGTCTGAAGAACAGCAGATCGAGCAAACCTTGCATGACTCTGTTAAACGTCAGATGGAAAAGAACCAGCGCGAATACTTCCTGAATGAAAAAATGAAAGTCATTCAGCGCGAGCTTTCTGATATGAACGGCGGTGCAGAAGATGATGTCGCCGAAATTGAAAAACGTCTTGCTGAAGCAGATTTGCCTGAGCATGTACGCAAGAAAGCAGAAAACGAGTTCCGCAAGCTGAAAGCAATGCAGCCTGCTTCAAGTGAAGCTGCTGTGGTACGCAACTATCTTGAAGTCATTCTGGATACACCATGGAATAAGGCCAGCAAAGTCAGCATTAACCTGAACAAGGCGCAGGAAATTCTGGATGCAGACCATTATGGTCTGGACGATGTCAAAGATCGTATTGTGGAATATCTTGCTGTCCAGTCACGTGTGAAAAAATTGCGCGGCCCGATTCTATGTCTGGTTGGTCCTCCAGGTGTCGGTAAAACCTCACTGGGCGAATCCATTGCCAAGGCGACCGGTCGTGAGTTTGTCCGTATGGCACTGGGTGGTGTACGTGATGAAGCCGAGATTCGTGGTCACCGTCGTACCTATATCGGGGCGATGCCAGGTAAAATCGTGCAGTCTTTAATTAAAGTAGGTGTGAAGAACCCTTTGTTCCTGCTTGATGAAATCGACAAGATGGCACAGGACTACCGTGGTGATCCTGCTTCTGCGATGCTTGAAGTACTAGATCCATCGCAAAACAGCAAGTTCAGTGATCATTATCTTGATCTTGATCTTGACCTGTCAGAAGTGATGTTTATCTGTACTGCGAACAGCATGAACATTCCTGAGGCGCTGCTGGACCGTATGGAAGTGATTCGTCTTCCGGGTTATACCGAAGAAGAAAAAGTGAATATTGCTGAGCGCTATCTGGTTCCTAAAGCAATCAAGAACAATGGCTTACGTTCTAAAGAGCTTACAGTTCACGAAGAAGCCATTCGTGATATCGTGCGCCATTACACCCGTGAAGCCGGGGTTCGTAATCTTGAACGTGAAGTGTCAAAAATTGCACGTAAAGTGGTAAAAGAAGCAGTCAGCAAGAAAGCTAAAAATCTTGAGGTAGATGTAACAGCAGTTAATCTTCCAGAATACCTGGGTCCACACAAATTTGACTATGGTATGGCGGAAGAAGAAGCACAAATCGGTCGTGTGAACGGTCTGGCTTGGACTTCTGTCGGTGGTGAGTTACTGACTATTGAGGTTGCTGCAGTTCCGGGTAAAGGTAAGTTTATTACTACCGGTTCTCTTGGCGATGTCATGAAAGAATCGATTACCACTGCCATGACTGTTGTGCGTACCCGTGCAGATGAACTCGGCATCGAAGCCTCTCGCTTTGAAGAAACTGATGTGCATGTGCATTTACCTGAAGGTGCGACACCAAAAGATGGTCCATCGGCAGGTTTGGCACTCACCACTGCACTGGTATCTGCCTTCACCGGTATTCCGATTCGTCCGGATATCGCGATGACAGGTGAAACCAGTCTGGGCGGTCGTGCACTACGTATCGGTGGCTTGAAAGAGAAACTTCTGGCAGCCCATCGTGGTGGCATCAAGCTGGTATTCATTCCACAGGAAAACGTACGTGACCTGGCGGAAATCCCAGAAAATGTCAAAGAAGGTTTAGAGATCAAAGCAGTAAAATCAATTGATGAGATTTTACCGCTGGCATTGACCTCCTTGCCAAAAGCATTGGTTAAACCGCCAATTGTGAAAACCAAAGAAGAAGCGAAAGCAGCACGTCATTAAGACCTGCTGATTCCTAAAAACCCTGCTCCGGCAGGGTTTTTTTATTGGGTAAAAAGCCACTTAACTCAATTATGGCTGTAGCGCCATAGCAACCAGCCCATCAATCACATACGTCATCTTGTTCAAGTCCAGCTTGTCTAAGGTGTCCAGTTCGGTGTTGTAATAAGGATTGCGATAATTCGCAGTATCGGTGATCAGCATAGTTGAATAATTGAATTTGGTATAATTCAGATAGCCCGAGAAACTCATATCCTGAGCAAAACTTGGACTGACAAAACGCTGACAATCCAACCTGTTAAGCCGTTGCATAGCATCACAATAATCGCCGGTCAGGCCGGTTGAGGCCAAATGTCCAATTGATGCAATAAAGTTGCCATGTCGTGGATAAATCCATTTTAATCCGACTGGATAACTCTGTACCTGATGTTCATCAAAATAGCCAATCGAATCCAGAATCACCACGCCTTTAATTTTCTGTTTTTGCACTTTTAATGATTTGGCATGTATATAACTGCCCATGTGTTCTGTCTTAAAAAAGGGTGGCTCTTCCAAGGTATAGAAAGCAAATTCAATATCATGCTTGAGTCTGGATTTTTGCAAAGCAAGTAGTCTTGCCGTTTCCAGCAGACCCGCTACACCTGATGCATTATTGTCAGCCCCATATCGGGCACTGAAAACATCATAATGTGCTCCCATTACCATCTTGGTTTTGGCTTGAGTATTGATTTGACAGACGACATTCCGGTAACTCAAGTTATTGACCACATAAACCTGATACTGACATGGGACACCCAGACGCTGCATCTGCCCTTTGATCCAGGCAGACACCCGATTCAGCTCCTTAATATTTTTATAATTCCGGTATTCATCGACATTCATAATCTGGCTAAAAAACAATTCCAGATGAGGGACTTGAGCACTTTTACTTGAGCTGGCCATACACAGGCTTGACTCTATGAGACCAAGCAGTAACAGGAGCACAGTACACCATCCTTTTATCATGACACTGTTCCGCATTTATTATTATTCCATTCCTTTATCAAGCGGATACTTGAACTACGGACATTAAAGCAACACTAAATCCCCCCTTTCAATTTCAATTTGTTTCCTGGTTCAAATTCATGTTGTTTGATCGTTATAATGAGGTATCCAATTATTGATCTGCCTGTATGAAAATCCGTATTCTGACCATTGGTCAAAAAATGCCAGCTTGGGTGCTGACTGGTTTTGAAGATTATTTCAAACGTATTCAGCCTTTTGTACAGACCCAGATTATTGAACTGCCAATGGCCAAGCGCGGAAAAAACGATTCTGAAGCAGATATTCTGAAATACCGCAATATTGAGGGTGATAGCATTTTAAATGCACTGAAGCAGAATGAAACCCTGATTGCGCTAGAAGTGGGTGGACGTGAATTTAGTACTGAAAAACTGGCGGAAACCATGAAAAGCTGGATGCTGGAAGGCAATGATGTGGCACTTGCGATCGGCGGGCCGGATGGTCACTCGGAAGCCGTGCGTAAAGCTGCGGCATGGCACTGGTCCTTGTCGAAGTTAACCCTGCCGCATCCTCTGGTACGTGTCATGCTGATTGAGCAGCTCTATCGTGCCATGAGCATCAATCATAACCATCCCTATCATCGAGCGGGATAATTTAATAATGCGTTCTGTATATGCAACGTTTTGTTGAATTATTACCCCTGCCTTTATCCCTGTTTTTATTGCATGATTAAAACATTCAACTAATGTGGTTTGACTTATGAACTTACAGACCTTGCCGGGCTTATTTATTTCTCATGGCTCGCCCATGCTGGCACTCAATCCCGAGCAGGTAGGCCCAGCATTGCATCGCTTAAGCCTGAATCTGCCACGTCCAACTGCGATTATTGTCATGTCGGCACACTGGGAAAGCGAAGTGCTAGAGGTGAATACCGGCATCCGTCCTGAAACCTGGCATGACTTCCGCGGTTTTCCACCTGAGTTGTATGAATTACGCTACCCGGCTCCTGGAAATCCCGAACTGGCTGAGCAAGTGCTAGGCTTATTGGCCAATGCCGGTTTTTCTGCACATGCCAATAGTACCCGCCCGCGAGATCATGGTGTCTGGATGCCTCTATTGCATATGTATCCAGAAGCAGATATTCCAGTCGTTGAAATTTCTTTGCCAATCACGATGAGTGCTGAAGATATTTACAGAATTGGTCAAACCCTGGCATCTTTACGTGATCAGCAGGTATTTCTGATTGGATCAGGCAGTATTACTCATAATTTGCGGGAACTGTCTTGGCAGGGAAATACCGATGAGGTTCCGGAATGGGCCTCAACTTTCCGTAATTATGTAGTGAATAAACTGGTTCATAGTGATTTTGATGCCGTACTGGACTGGCAAACATTACCCCATATCAAACGTAATCATCCAACCCTGGAGCACTTTGCACCCTTATTCTTTGCTATGGGTACGGGAAACCGCTTCAGTGTCGTGCATAGCAGCTTTACCATGGGTGCATTAGGAATGGATATTTACCGCTTCGACTAGCCGATAATACCAAGCTTCTAAATTTAGCCCCTGATTTGGATACATTTTGTTAGCAAAAGCTACGATTTGTATCCATATTTTTTACTAATCTCCTGATTATAATCACGTTGAAATTTAGCACATAGAATTACACTGATGAAATCAAGAATTTTTGCACTTGCTCTGCTCCCTTTAGCTTTAATTGCGTGTCAATCCTCTCATCTTCCTGCGACTTCAGGAGATACGGCTATTTCCACTCCATCGACTACATTAAAAACACCAGCGCAAATCCTGTCTGCTTATACTTGGGAACTGGATCATGGACTAAAACAACCCATCGTACTCCATTTTGATGCTCAAGGCCGGCTGAGCGCCGTCACGGGCTGTAATGGACTCGCAACGACCTGGTCAGTCAAAAACAATATCATCACGACCAGCGAAGTCGTAGGCACCGAAATGGCCTGTGATGCAGCACTGATGGAGCAGGAAGGGTTTGTCAGCCAGCTTTTGCAAAAGCGTGATATTCCTTACAGCTTAGATCTCAATGATTCTAATCAGCCAAAATTAAGCATTACTGCAGCCGATGGGAAAAAATATATTTTTACTGGAAAAATGACCCCAGAAACCAAATACCAAGGGCAGGCAGAAACTATTTTCCTGGAAATTTCGCCACAAACCAAAACCTGTACCGGAGTAGCTCCACAAACCTGTTTACAGGTGAAAGAAATTAAATATGATGATAAAGGTTTAAAGACTCAGGTCGATAAAGACTGGACTTTATTCTATGACCAGATTGAAGGCTTTCAGCACTCACCAGATGAGCGCCAGATTATCCGGGTAAAGCGTTATGAAATTAAGAATCCGGCTGCAGACCAGTCTAAATACGCCTATGTATTTGATATGGCAGTAGAGCGTGAAGTGGTAAAAGCCACACTCTAAAGCAAAAAAGGAAAATAAAAAAACCGAGGTAAATACCTCGGTTTTTTTCAGCTTAGACTAAGTCAGACTTAGAATACGCCTTGAGCAAGCATTGCATCAGCAACTTTTACGAAGCCCGCAATGTTTGCACCGTCAACATAGTTCACAGTACCGTCTTCCTTAGTACCGAATTTTACGCAGTTGCGGTGAATTTCTTTCATGATTGCGTGTAAACGCTCGTCAACTTCTTCGAAAGTCCAGCCCAAACGTAATGCATTTTGAGACATTTCCAGACCAGAAGTTGCCACACCACCTGCATTTGATGCTTTACCTGGCGCATAAAGAATTTTCGCTTCAACGAATTTCTCAACCGCTTCAAGCGTAGAAGGCATGTTTGCACCTTCAGCAACACAGATTACGCCATTGGCAAGAAGCGCAGCAGCATCGTCTGCATCCAGTTCGTTTTGCGTTGCACATGGCAGTGCGATATCACACTTAATACCCCAAGGACGTTGGCCTTCAAGATATTCGAAACCATGTTTAGAGGCAAACTCTGAAATACGACCACGTTTTACATTCTTAAGTTCCATAACTTCAGCAAGAAGCGCCTCAGTGAAACCGTCTTTAACGTAAACTGTACCCGCAGAATCCGAAAGTGAGACTACTTTCGCACCAAGGTACATTGCTTTTTCAGCAGCATATTGCGCAACGTTACCAGAACCTGAAATCGCAACAACTTTATCCTTGAAGCTTTCACCACGAGACTTGAGCATTTCCTCAGCGAAATATACAGTACCGTAACCCGTTGCTTCCGGACGTGCCAATGAACCACCGAAAGTTAAGCCTTTACCAGTGAATACACATGCAGTGTCATTGCTGAGTTTTTTCATCATGCCGGCCATGTAGCCCACTTCACGACCGCCTACACCAATATCACCTGCAGGGATATCTGTGTTCGCACCAAGGTGACGATACAGCTCGATCATTAAAGCTTGGCAGAAACGCATGATTTCGCCTTCTGATTTGCCTTTAGGGTCAAAATCAGAACCGCCTTTACCACCACCCATAGGAAGTGTGGTTAAAGCATTTTTAAATGTTTGCTCAAAGCCTAAGAATTTTAGGATTGAAAGATTCACTGAAGGGTGGAAACGCATACCACCTTTGAATGGACCGATCGCTGAGTTGTACTGTACGCGGAACGCACGGTTTACCTGAGTTTGACCTTGGTCATCTACCCAAGAAACTCGGAACTGGATCGCACGTTCTGGCTCAACTAGACGCTCTAGCAAACCATGTGCTGCGTATTGTGGATTCTTTTCAATGAACGGCCACAAACTGGTCATCACTTCTTCTACAGCTTGAAGAAATTCTGGTTGATGTGCATCACGTGATTTTACGTAATCTAGGAACTCATTAAGTGTGTTGTATTTCAACGCTTAATCCTCAGCAGAAAATGGATCAAAATTGGTCAAATTTACAATCAATGTTAAATTTTGGCGCAAAATATTAAATATCTTTTGTAACCAATCTACAATACTTTTTTTGAAAATACTTTAAAATTAATTTGATAACAAATATTTATATTGATTATGAATATTTTTTCTAGGTTATTAAATACCAATTGAATCAATACCTAATTGTCATTTTATGCCTAAAAATAAGGCATAAAATGACCTTAATTCGTGCACCACTCAGCATCCAAAAAACATGTTAAAATTGATAAATCGACATATTTTGTTTCACTTACTCTCTCATGCTTGCCATGAGTAATGCTGGTTATACATGAATTCGCCTATTTCTCTGGTCCAATCGATTGATGCTTTACTCCCTCAAACCCAATGTGGACTCTGCGGTCACCGTGACGGATGTTTACCTTATGCCCAGTCGATTGCTGAGGGTGAAGATGCCAACAAATGTGTACCTGGCGGGCAGCCTGTTGCCGATGCTCTGGCCGTATTATTAAATCGCTCTAAACTACCGGCTGAAGAAAGCGTCTGGCCAGTTCAAGCCGATGGTCGTCCCCAGCGCATGAAAGCGGTTATTCGTGAAGATGAATGTATTGGCTGTACCAAATGTATTAGTGCCTGCCCGGTCGATGCAATTATTGGCTCAGGTAAACTGATGCATACCGTGCTCACTGACTTGTGTACCGGCTGTGAACTCTGCATTCCGCCTTGCCCGGTAGACTGTATTGATCTGGTTGAAGATCAACAACCCTTACCGACTGAAGCACAGCGCATTGCAGAACAGGATGATCTGCGTCAGCGTTACTATGCGCACATCCAGCGTGAAGAAAAACGCCGCAGTGACCGTAAAGGACCGGTAGTCCGTGCAGAAATCGATACTGCCCTGTTTGCGCGTTTCTCAGCTTTAAATGAGCAACTCCCCGTGATTGAAGTCGCGAGCAAGCCAGAGAATGCCCCCGTATCACTTGATTCCAAGACCACGATTGAACTGGCAAAACTACGTACACAAATTAAAAAACTGGAAAAACAACTCTCAGTTCGTGAAGATGTCCGAAAGCGTACCCAGCTCGAAGAACTGACACAGCAATTACAGGCTTTACAGGGATAACATGACAATTGCCAAGGCTAAGCCTGTTAAAAACATGACCAAAAAGCAGATTCAGACCTTTTTTGAACGCCTGCGTGAACAGCGTCCCAATCCGAAAACCGAACTAAATTATTCCAGTCCTTTTGAGTTGCTGGTCGCAGTCACGCTCTCTGCTCAAGCTACCGATGTCAGCGTCAACAAAGCCACAGACAAACTCTTTCCAGTCGCCAATACACCGGAAGCAATTTATGCACTAGGTGTGGACGGCTTGAAGGAATATATCAAGACTATTGGTTTATATAACTCCAAAGCAGTCAATGTGATTAAAGCCTGTGAGATGCTGATTCAGAAGCACAACAGCATCGTACCGGACAATCGTGCAGACCTAGAAGCCCTGCCGGGTGTAGGCCGTAAAACGGCGAATGTGGTACTGAATACGGCCTTTGGTCAGCCGACCATGGCGGTCGATACACATATTTTCCGGGTCGGTAACCGTACTGGACTGGCAGTTGGTAAAAATGTGCTTGAGGTCGAGCATCGTTTAGTGAAGGTCATTCCAAAAGAATTTATTATTGATTCACATCACTGGCTGATTTTACACGGCCGTTATTGCTGTGTTGCACGTAAACCGAAATGCCATGAATGTGTAGTTGCAGATGTATGTAACTGGCCGGACCGGTTTGAGTTTGGTGCAGATCGTGCAATTCCGGTGAAAAATATTGAAGCTGAAACTTAAGTTCAGCTTTTTTCGCTTATAGCACCTCAAAGTATTTATTTATTATTTTGCTCAGCCTGCTCTTGTTCGCGCTTCTGTTGAAGTTCTGCCTGTAATTTGGGGTGCAACTGACGTGCCGGTACTTTTCCGGCATTTTCTGCCCGTTCTTCCTGGCGTACTTTGTTCAGTATTTTAAAACTGATATAGAACAGACCCACCACTACTGCCAGAAATATAACCATTAATACCAATATGCCAAATTTCATAGCAGCAAGCACCCTGTTTAAATACACAACAAAAAAGAGCCCTAATATGGCTTAGGGCTCTTCGATTGTCAAAATAATCGGTTAAGGACTATTTTGATTGATCTAAAATCGCGAAAAGATCTTTTTGAACTTCGTCGATTGGACGCAAGCCATTTAGCTTGTCATAAGTCGGTGCATTTTCACCAGATGCTGCACGGCCTTGGTAGAAACCCACCAACTGTTCAGTTTCAGTGTGGTAAGAACCTAGACGCTTACGAATTGTTTCTTCCTGGTCATCAGGACGCTGAACCAGATCTTCACCTGTTTCATCATCTTTACCTTCCACTTTTGGCGGATTGTAAACGGTGTGATAAACACGACCAGACGCCGGATGCTGACGACGGCCTGACAGACGTTGAACGATTTCTTCATCTGGCACATCAATTTCAATCACGTGATCAATTGCAATGCCTTCTTTTTCCAAGGCTTCTGCTTGAGGAATGGTACGCGGGAAACCATCAAAGATGCAGCCGTTTACACAGTCAGGTTGCGCAATACGCTCCTTGACCAGACCAATGATCAACTCATCAGAAACCAAACCGCCATTGTCCATGACACTTTTAGCTTGTAGACCTAATTCAGTTCCTTCACGAATTGCAGCACGGAGCATATCACCGGTTGAAATTTGTGGGATATTGTAGCGCTTACAGATCAACTGAGCTTGTGTACCTTTACCTGCTCCAGGTGGTCCGAGTAAGATAATGCGCATATATAAACATCCTCATTTAAACAATATGTATGACGCCACGACCACAATCACCCGATTGTGTCCCCCGGCATCTCATTATAAGAAAGCCACAAACAAATGGATTAAACCCGCGACAAAACCGGTTACCCCACCCAATAAAATCAGAATCCATTCATCTTCCTGAAATGCAGGACGTAAAAGATTCTGAAACTCCTTCGGAGTCAACTCACGTATGCGGTCTCTAAACATTTGATAGATTTTCTGTGCACGGCTCGCATTAAATGCTGGGTCGCATACAGGTACCATCGTAATTTCAATCGAGCGATCGATCAAGTCCGTCTTGAGTTTTGCATACTCTTTTGGTCCTAAAGACAGCTGTAAAGAGGTTCTGACCAGGGGTGTTTCCATAATTTCATTAATATGACGTTTGATAATGCGGCGGGTTTTATCTTTTCTGCCGCCATACATCATCTCGGTCATGATCGATTTTAACGTAATCAGATCTTCTGTGACTACACTTGCGAAGACGTCAGAGACTTCATCCTGACGTTTCATAAATGCGCCTTGTATGTTATAGGTGCCGATACGAGGAATCACCGGTTTGATCCATGGAAACTTGCGATCCGCGGTACGGCTAAAGAATTGCGGATATTTTACCGGATGTGGTTCTAGTGGGTTGAAGACCATCCAGATGGCGATCCAGTTGGTCAAAAAGCCCCAGATGGCAGCCCAGAACGGTACGGTCCAGTGCCAAGGCACCACAAACCAGACAATCATCTGGAAAATACCAAAGAACATCCCGATGAGCGCACTGATATGCCAAATAAAATTGATCTCTTTTTGACCCACTTTCAGGAACATGCGTACCATAAGTCGACGGTCACCTTCCATCTGACTGACCACCATTTCACGCATATCTACAAGTGACTCGACGTTCATGGTCAGCTCAGTCACTAATTCACGCAAAATTGCCGGCATTTGTTTCTGTGCTTGTGCGTAAATTCTGCGCTTGATGGCAAAAGGCAGGTTTTCCCAAAGGACCGCATTGCGATCCATCATGACTTCATCAATCAGGTGTTCCAGTTCAAAGCCAACCTGCTCCCCAATGATCCGTGCCATGTCATCGGGATCCATCGCCTGTAAGAACTCACGGATGGAACCTAGTTTTGAGAGTGTATTATCGGTAATAATGCCTGAAATACGCCCAGCTTTGCGTGGCACAATTCCCTGCCAGCCAATAGGAATGGGCCCTAAATGAAAACCCCAAAAATTGATCGGATAAAAGACCATTTTCAGTGCCATCCAGACGTGAGCCCACGTTACAAATGCAGTCACCGGAATAATGCTGAGCACTGCCCAAAAATCTGGGCGATTTACAAAGGTTTGCCACAACTCGTTGACGTACTCAAGCATGCATAATTTCCATATTTAATTTTTTGTTCACAGAATACACATATTAATAAGGTCGAATATTTTGTCTATAAACCGATACTTAAAGTATAGGAAAATTGTAGCCGGGGTTCTGTTTCAGCCACAACAAAACCAGTTCGGTCTTCGAGTTTCTCCCCCACACCGATCCCTACACTAAAACTGCTGATCCGTTCAGAACTAAGCAAAACATAAGCCAAGTCAATACCGGCACCTAAGCGGGTCTTGTACTCATTGTCAATCCGCCTGCTATCGATATGTCCTGCATAAACCCCGACATAATAACCATTATGGTCTTTACCAGTGAGATAGGCCGGATAACGAAAGCCTGCCTGTGCTCCTATCTTATGGTCATCATTCAGAAAAACTCCACCTTTCACATAAGCAATCCCGTAAGGATTAACCCATTCAGTATTTAAGTGTATCAATTCCTGGGTAATACCAACGCCAACATTAAAGGCTTTTGCCGGCTCAGGTTCTATTTTAGCAGCAGTAGTATTGATTTGATCATGTGCATATGCCCCATTCGCCCAAAATGCAAACGCTAAAAAAGGGTAAACCTTGTTCATTCCTTCACCATCTTCCTTAATTATAGTTTTGGTATAGTCCTATTTTTATTGGATTTTACTCTAGCAGAATTATCACAACTCTTGTATACAGCACTTTACAATTTTAATGTCTGCAAAGTCAAAGCTTATAGAACTGATGACAAGGTCAGTTTTTCATTATCAAATCAAGTGTACTTGCGTTAGAATATTACACTTTGATTCTTTTCAATCACTCTCAGGTCTTAAGTCGATCGCGTATGAAGCAGCACTTTCCTTTAAAAAATGCACAACAAGAAAAGCGCATCTATCGCAGTCGAGTCTTGATTTCCATGGGGATTGTGATTTTCTTTATGCTGCTGCTGGTCAGCCGCTATGCCTATTTGCAACTGTTCAACTTTGAGAGCTTTAGTACGGCTTCGGACGAGAACCGGATTCGCTTGCAGCCCCTACCCCCAGCACGCGGTTATATTTATGACCGTAACGGCGTATTGTTGGCCGACAACTATCCAGTCTTTACTGCCACTTTAAGTCGTGCCGATGTACAAGACATTGACCAGACACTCGAACGCCTGAAACCAATTCTGGAACTGACCGAAGAAGACCTGGAACGCTTTCAAACCCGTATTAAAACAGCACGTAAGACCGAACGGGTTTCGATCAAGCTCAATCTGAATGAAAATGATATTGCCCGTTTTAGTGAAGTGAAATATCAGTTTCCGGGCGTGAATATTGAAACCCAGATGACCCGCTACTACCCGCATGGTGATCTGTTCGCGCATGTGATTGGTTATGTAGGTCGAATTAATGACAAAGAACTTAAGGCTATTGATAAGGACCTGTACGCCGGAACCAACCTGATCGGAAAGATCGGGGTGGAAAAATCCTATGAAGAGCTTCTGCATGGTGTACCAGGAAATGAATCGGTAGAGGCCGATGCCTTTGGTAATGTACTACGTCATCTGGGCCGCAAGGATCCGGTGCGCGGTAACGACCTGTTCCTGTCACTCGATTACGGCTTACAGGTAGTAGCTTCAGAACAGCTGGCTGGGCGTCGTGGCGCAATTGTAGCGATGAATCCCAAGACCGGAGAAATTCTGGCGCTAGTATCCAGCCCAAGTTTTAATCCGAATCTGTTTGTAACCGGAATCAGTACCAAGGACTACAGCGGTCTACGTGATAACCTCGATCAGCCTCTCTATAATCGGGCTGTACAGGGTACCTATCCACCCGGCTCTACCATCAAGCCGATGTTTGGTCTGGGCGGACTACATTATGGCCTGGTGGACTGGAATACCGCTATTTCGGATCCAGGCTATTTCACCTTGCCTGGTGACAGTCACCGCTTCCGTGACCATAAAAAAACCGGGCATGGCTCAGTAAATATGCATAAAGCACAAATTGTGTCCTGTGATACCTATTTCTATGTCATGTCCTACCGCATGGGCATTGAAAAAATGAACACCTGGATGCGTCAGTTTGGCTTTGGCGAAAAAACCGGGGTCGATTTACCAAGTGAAAGTTCCGGACTTTATCCTAGCCCGGAATGGAAGATGCGTACCCGTAATGCCAAATGGTCACGTGGTGAAACCATTTCTGTCAGTATTGGCCAGGGTGCTTTTACCTCCACGCCGTTACAACTGGCTATGGCCACTGCGATTACCGCCAACCATGGTAATAAAGTTATTCCTCATGTGCTGCGTGAAAGTCGCGGTGCCAAACCGTTCAAGGTGCATAATGGTACGCATGGCAAGATCGATTTTAACGGTCAGGAAGAAGACTGGATCAAGATGCGTGAGGCGATGGTAGATGTCATTCAGTCGGGTACAGGTCGAGGTATCAAAAGCGGCCTGCAATACTCTATTGCAGGTAAAACCGGGACAGCACAGGTTAAAAGTATTGCTCAGGGCAAACGCTATAATGAATCCCTGTTGACCGACCGTCAGCTGGATCACGGTCTTTTTGTCGGTTTTGCTCCTGCTGAACAGCCCGAAATTGCGATCGCAGTCATTCTAGAAAATGGTCGTGGTGGTAGTGCGGCAACCGCCCTGGCCCGACCAATTTTCGATTACTGGTTACTGCATAAAGATAAAAATCCAATACGCCCACAGGGACACCAATTAAGTGGCGGCCTGATGACAGCCGGAATCAAGCCAGCTGAATTACCAAGTGGTGCAGGTATGCTAAGTCAGGATGCAGCCTCTAGTGCAACTCCAGCCAGTAGCGATTCCGCTCCTGCTGCTCCGGCTTCTACAAATACTGCTGCATCTCCCGCAGCGCCTCATGCTCCGACACCAGTAGAACGAGATTAAAGATGAAAAACCAGCTTCGAATTATTGGTGGTGACTGGAAACGTCGTCAACTACCTTTTGCCAGTATTGAGGGTTTGCGCCCGACGCCTGACCGTGTTCGGGAAACTCTATTTAACTGGCTGATGTGGGAGGTGCAAAATGCCCAGGTTCTGGATATGTGTGCCGGTTCAGGAGCATTGGCTTTTGAGGCATTATCTCGTGGCGCTGCCTCAGTGGTGATGATTGAACCTGATCGGACTCAGGCACAATTTTTAACCCAGAATCTGGAACTATTGAAAGTCACCAAGACACGTGCCCAATTAAAAGTGGCTACGGCGCAACAAGTCTTGCCCACGCTGCAGACACAATTTGATCTGGTTTTTCTAGATCCGCCGTATAGCCTGAATTTATGGGAAACCTTGGCTGCACAAGCAAATCATCTGATCAAGGATAATGCTTATATTTATGTAGAAGCGGACCGCGATCTGCAATCACTTAAATTACCCGCCTCATGGCGTTTAATTAAAAATACCAAAGCCGGCATGGTTCGCGCGGGACTTTATCAAAAAATACCTTCGCAAGAGCACAATTAAAAAGGATTCCTTGAACAAGAAATCCTTTAGATCAAATAAAAGTGGTGAGACATTAATACTCGGGCAATAAACCCGTTAACGAGCCGGAGGTGGAGGAGGCGGATTCCGATCGTTATTGTTAGGATTATTCCAGTTAGGACGGTCTTTGTTGTTATTCCAGTCCCGATCACCATATTGTCGATCATGATGTTTATCCCGATCTTTATGACCGCGATAATCATCGTGAGGATCTACAACACAACCGGTTAATGAGACTGCCAATACAGAAAGTAATATTACTATTTTCATGTTCATTACCTCTTGCGGTACAGGTTTCAGTATCCGGAAATTTGATTGATAATTCAGAAACTCCGTGTTGGATTCTTGTTTTATTTTATGCTTGGATTCCTTGATTTCCGATGCAGACAAGAGCTAAATTCCCTGGCGTTTATATCAATTTGCACTGAGATTTGCATAAATACCACTAAGCAAGCACTTGGTTTTTCCAGTTATCTTTTTAATACTACTGACTTTAATTTCGTACCGATCCTTATGACCTGGTTGTTATTTATTTTTGGTGCGATGGTCGCAGGTTTTGTTCAGGGACTGACTGGTTTTGCCTTTGCCCTGATTGCCATGTCTTTCTGGGTTTGGGTATTAGCTCCGCAACTAGCCGCGCCCCTGCTGGTATTTGCCTCGGTCTGGAGTCATGTGATTTCACTGAGTCAGGAACAGACGCAGCCCTTTTTATCCAGACAGTTAGTACTGCCTTATCTGATGGCCGGCCTGATCGGAGTACCGCTTGGTACTTATTTGTTGCAGATCATTCAAGCAGATACCTTCAAAATGGTTCTAGGATTGTTTCTGGTGCTGTGGTGCCCGATGATGCTGCTTAACCCACAACTTAAAATGATTCAGCATTCAGGAAAATTAGCAGATAGTGGTATAGGCTTCATGGGTGGCATCTTAGGCGGACTGGGTGGTTTTTGCGGCGCTATTCCTTCAGCCTGGGTCATGCTAAAGCAATTACCCAAAGCGCAGCAGCGCTATATTTTGCGGCATTTCAATTTTGCCATTCAGCTTTTCACGCTGGGTACGTATCTATGGCAAGGTCTGATTAACCAAAGCCATTTACCCTATATGGCCTTGCTGATTGTTTTTGTGAGCCTTCCGGCGATTCTAGGGGCAAAATTATTTTATAAAATTTCAGAATTACTATTTAAACGTATTATCTTAAGTTTACTTTTTAGTACTGGCTGTTTTCTATTAGCATCTCAATTCATTTAGGCATAAGAAAAAGCCACGCCCTGTTTTCCCTCTAAAGCTTGAATCTAGCAAGATAAATGCTATTTTAAGGCCATTCTTTCGCAATACAGATCATCATTATGCAGATTCGTGATCAGATCGTTCTTGTTACTGGCGGTGCACGTGGTTTGGGTTTAGCCATTACCCGGGCTTTACTCGCTGAGGGTGCGCGCGTGGTCGTCAATTATCATAGCAGTCAGCAGCAAGCTGAACAGCTGGCCCAGCAATATCCTGCGCAGGTATTTACTTATCAGGCAGATGTTACTGAGGCTGATCAGGTACGCGCTTTATTTGCCGCGGCAAAAAATCATTTTGGGGAAGCAATTCATGCGATAGTCAATAATGCGTTGATTCAATTTGAATTTAATGGCGATGCACGGCCTAAAGTTGAAACACTCACTTGGGAAATGTTGCAACAGCAGTTCAGCGGTGCAGTACAGGCAGCTTTAAATACCACCCAAGCTGCACTGGATGATATGAAACAGGCAGGCTTTGGCCGGATTGTGAATATTGGTACAAACCTCGTGCAAAATCCGGTGGTTCCTTATCATGACTATACTGCTGCCAAAGCCGCATTGTTGGCCTTCACCCGAACTACGGCACAAGACTTGGGGCAATATGGCATTAATGTAAATATGCTCTCTGGTGGCCTGTTACAAACCACAGATGCCAGTAAAGCCACACCTGACTTTGTCTTTGACCTGATTGCTCAATCGACCCCTTTACGCCGTGTGATTACTCCCGAAGAATTTGCCGCTGCAATTCTGATGTTTCTGTCACCTTATTCACGTGCAGTCACAGGACAAAACCTGATTGTAGATGGCGGTCTGGTCAAAGGTTAGGGGCTTAGTGCATGCAATTGATTTTAAAATTCTATTATTCTATTTTTTAACCATTTGGTAGATTAAAAAGGTTTTTGGAACAGTTTTTACTTCTACAATAGTGCGTTCTCATAAAACCTTTTGCCTACTTTCATGAAATTTATCACGACATTGCTCAGTACCTTGCTGCTGGCAGGTTGTATGTCCAGCGATTTGAAAAAATCCGAACAATTACTGCGAAATTTCCACTGTGCCAAGGTAGATACCGCACAAATGCCACATAGCAGTATGACTGATTATTATCAGCAGATGTTGTACAGCAGCAAATCCAAAGTCGAGTCTTATATCAAACAGTATCATCAGGGTGAAAAGCTGTTTGATCTGCCGCTACATGAAGTGATTGAACAACAATATGCTTTGTATAAAGATGCCTGCCAAAACCTGGGAGGAATTTTACCCGCTTCTGAAAATGCACCTTAAGCCTGTCAATTTTAAGATTAGACGAAAAAAAGCAGGAAATATTTTCCTGCTTTTTTCCAACCTAATTTTAACTCTGATAATAGCGCTGATCTACACTGAAGCATTCAGGGAATTTTGGTTCAATATCTGCATAAAATGCCATAATTTCTGCCATATCCTTTTCATAATCCCCCGTCGGATAGACAATTTTTCCTACACCAGTTTTTTTCTTGGCATAGTCCATATAGGCCAATGCAATTGGCACACCAGCATTGATGGCGACATGATAAAAACCCGTCTTCCACTGTTCCTGCTTGGCTCGGGTCGCTTCTGGCGTGACCAGCATGACCAGTTTCGGATGGGTCTTGAATAATTCCGACATCACCTGAACCATACTCGGACGAGGCTCCCCCGGCTGTTTAGGTCGGCGATCAATGCCGATTCCACCCATAGCCCGAACAAAAGGCCCCAATGGAAACTTCATATAACTGTCTTTAATGGTTAAGCGAACATTCACCCCTAATGCTTTCAAAGCCAGACGCGCATAAAGTGCATCCCAATTACTGGTATGTGGCGCAGCAATCATGACACATTGATCTAAATCTAATGGCCAGTGATTGTCAATTTCCCAACCCAGCATGTTCAGGCTTTGTTCTGCTAACTTCTCAAACACGTCACGCACCAATTCTATTCAAAATTGCGCGAATTTTAACAACCTAAGCAAATATAGATAGTGTAAAAAGATCAATAAATAACCAATTAATCTATATTTGTATAATTAGATTTTTCAAATGAAAGATTAATTTATAGTTCTAATATTTGATCCCTACTGATCAATAAATCATAAAACGGCTTTATGCTCTTAGCTCTAAAATGGAGCGAAATAAAGGAATATTCAGACCTTGAAAGCCCTGCAACAGGCTGGCAAAATCAAGAATGTATCTCAAATATTATGACAATAATCTTATTTTCCACTGTTGATAATAAGCACTCATTCTACTCAGAGTAGGCCAAATAATTTGGCTAAACTCGATTAAATTTTAAAGTTAAATTTAACTATTTTAATCAACATGTTCAAAATGACTCGTACAGCCCATCAATAAATGCATCAGCTCGATTTGCGAACAACAGTGGGTTTTTTCATAGATATTTTTAAAATAAGTCCGAACCGAACTAAGGGTAATGCCACACTGCTCTGCAATGTCTTCTATTTTATATCCATTAATCAACAACTCACATAAATCAAATTCCCGTTTAGAAAGTTGATAGCACTGTTGTAGATAAGCTTTTGAAAGTGAATAATGCTGGTTTTTATGGGTCATAAATAATGCAACCTGATGTTGGGCAGACTGTAGATGTTGCATATTCCTTAATTTCTTAAAGGGCACCACTGTAAGCATGAGTTGCGCGTCCGTAGTATCACTTAGCGCCAGAACCCCGCCTGCTTCTGTGTGAATAGCCGCATCTTCGAGTAAAGCACTTTCCAGCAAGTGATCGAGACGTGTCTGCTGCCCAAGAGCGGCTTTCAGACGATTATGCATATCTAAATCAAGACATGAACTTTGATCTAGCATCTTTTGTGCAACCGGATTGGAATAGCTTAAACACAAATTCTGGTCCAGCAGTAAAATTCCTGTCTTGAAATTATCCAATACTGTATACAAGCTTAAATTATCTTGCTGGATAATATTGATTTGCCGATGAATTTGTAAAGCCCGACGTAAATGGAGACTGATACGCCTTAAAAAATCCAGCTCAACCTGTGCAAAAGGCTGCACTTCACGTGTACGATGAATACCCAATACTGCCCAACGATAATTCCCCCGATCCAGCAGTACTCCTGCCAGATGACAAATACCACTCGGTTTTAAACATTTTTCATAGAATACATAGTGATCGGTTCCCGGATGCTGGGCATAATGCTGACAGCTTTGACTTAATGCCTCTCCTATCTCGCTTCCATTCCATAATGGCATATGCAGTTTCATATCAACTACTCTGATCCGGTCATCTTGATAAGCGGCCAGAGTTTCATTTGGGATATTATGCGTATACACAAAATCATAACCTGGATTAAGCTGATCCAGACCGGTAAAAATTGCGCTCTTGCTTTTAGTATGGTTCACAATATCTTTGATTACATCCAGCCATAGATTCGGCAATAAAGCAGCATCATAAATTTTTGCGATCAGATTATTTTCTCGTTCTAACTTCATTATCCTCTGCTCTTTATCATTATCATTATTTTCTTAATAATAGCGTTCAGAATCCCAGAACGAAACAGCATAAAGTTACTTTGAACTTTGATAAAAATTATTTAATTCTATTCAACTAGGAGTAACTTCAGCCTCATTCACCTAATGAATCAAACATTAACAGGATTGCCCTAGTTATCTGTACAGACTACTTTTAAGCTAAGTGGTAGCAACTAAATCAATAAGGTCTGAACAATGAAAAAACTACCACTTATTGCAGCGACAGCAGCCACTCTTGCAGTAGCCTTAAGCGCATGTTCAAAGCCAAATAATAATGAACCGATGAATAATAATGCTGAATCAAGCCCGGCAACCATGGAACAAAACACCGCAGATACCAACATGACTCGTGCTGATAGCGCAGAAACCTCACTAGACTGGGCGGGTGAATACGAAGGTGTGTTTCCTTGTGCGGACTGTGAAGGAATTAAAGTCGAATTAGACCTACATCCGGATAAAACCTATGAGCTCAATGAAGAATATTTGGGTAAAACTGGAAAGAATGAGTTTGAGACTAAAGGAAGTTTCAGTTTTGACCCTCAAGATCCGTCAATCATTACTCTAGATAACCATGCTGACAATCGTAAGTTTTTTGTGGGTGAAAATTTTATTGAAGCACGTGATGTAGAATCAGGTAAAAAAATTGACAGTAATTTAAATTATAAATTAGTTAAAAAATCTGCATCTTAATTTTGTAAACATATAAAAAAATCCCCGCAATTGCGGGGATTTTTTAGTTTCAATCAGGCTAAGCTTAAATTATTTACCGCCAAACACATATGAAACACCTACACGACCACCAACTTCGCTACCACCGAAACCTAGTGCAGCGCTTAGAGAAGTACGGCCATCAGCAAGAACACTTGCAACACCTAGAGCAGCAGCAGATTCACCTTCATAGTGACCTACACCGCCAAACACTGCGTACTGACCAGCACCGATGTTAGGAATTTGTTGTTGAGTCGCTAACGCGATAGCGATACCACGGTAAGAAGTCTTCTCTACATCATCAATACGGCTGTTCAATTGACCAACACGGCTATTGAATCCTGCAACTGCATTATCAGTATAAGCATTTGCAGAGGCTAAAGTTGCTGCATCCCCCTCTACAGCTGCAGCACGAATCGCCTGGCGGTCTGTTGCCGCTGCTGTTAAACCTGCATCAACTGCAGCTACAGCTTCGGTTACGAATGTTTGATTTGCAGCTAATTGAGTTTCAACTTGTGCCACAACTTCCTGAGTTGCTTCACCTACAGAAGTTTGAATATTTTGAACGATACTTACACCACCGATCTGGAAGTCAGCAGCATTAATTACGCCTGTAGTGTTGATACCATCTGCATTTACTTCTGTGAACTTATCTGCTTTACCAGTTTCTTTTTGAGAAACAACTACACCATAAGTATTTTTACCATCTTCAGATTTTACAATACCAGTAGTTACTGATTGGGAAGATACTTCTGTAGTTGTACCTACATCACCTAAACCGAAACGGTCGCCTTCTTCAAAAATGCCACCTGCAACTGCGCTACTTATAAGCACATTTGTTGCGCTTGCTTGAGTACTTTTAGATTCGCCATAAACAACTGCGTTAGAATTAACACTCTTAGTTACCGTCGTACTTTCAGTTGTACCAGTAGCAACGTCTGCTACACCTGTCGCATATTGTGTAAGTGTGCTAATTTTTGCATTTGATGCAGAAACAGTCCCATCTTGATTTACTTGATACAGCCCCTTACCTACAAGTTCAAAATAGGTATTATCTTTGTCATCTCGGTATGAACGTGTTTCGAACTTTTCTACATCAGCATTTGGTTTTGTGATGGAAGCTGTCACAGTACCTTTAGTAGCATCAATCTCTATATTATCGTAAGCCTGCCCATCAAAATCTGATACAGAAGCTAGACCCAAGCCATTATGTGTTAATGCAGCACCAGTACCTGTAACTTTACCATTAGCAGCAAAGTCAAGGTTATAGGCTAAAACTCCGTGAGTTTCCAACTGCGTATTAGATTTACCAGTTAATTCATTTGGTAAAGCGCCAGCTACTAAAGTATTAACAGTACCAGTATTTACTTGGTTGCCACCTTCTGCATTATATGCTTCCACTTCGATAACAACATTACCATCAGCACTAATGAATGTACCTGCTACAAATTTCTTTTCATATGCAGCAGTACCTGTTTGGTTTTGAGATTGAGACCAAACATGCAGAACACCTTCATCATTATTGTTAGGCGTAATACCATGATCAACTACACCACCAGCATCAGAATCGGTTTGAGAGTCTACTTGACCCCCTAACGCTAATTCATAACCTGCAGGTAATTGACCATTTGCTACAACCGAACCAAATTCGTATCTATTTGCATCTTCATTAAATTCAAGGTTCCAGTACTCATATCCCTCATTACCATTGGCTAACTTAAGTACCACATCACCTTCAGCATTCTGATAAACCCAAGCATCTGCTTTCACTGGATCAGGTAAATTATTAAGTGCTGCATTTGTAGAAGTGAAAGCTGCAAATGCTAAAGTTGCTGCCAATAATGTCTTTTGAAATTTCATATAAATTTCCTTCAATTTTTATAAAAAGACTGGTCTACCCTAGGATTGATGTAAACCAGCAAAACTGATTTGAATGTCTGGTTGTTCTGGAGACTGCCATCCACTACAAACCGCTGTCATAGCGGTTCTGCAGCAATAATAAACAAAAAGAAACAATAATATCAATCAATATTTGATTTAATTTTAAAGTAATAATTAACTAGATATATTAATAAAAAATAAATATTTAATAATTTCAATTGCTTAATTAATAAAAATGATACATAAAAAAATATATATATAAAGTGAAAGTTGATATAGATTTATGGGAATTTCAATAATTAAGTTAAACTAATAAATTACCTTCGTATCTAAATAGTTCTTTTCATCTTAGGAGGCCGCTACATAAAGGAGGTGATGCCTTTGATAGAGATCGAAAATTTGTTTTTTATTTAACATATTTCTTGTTTTTTGATTAATTTATGTAAGCCCAAAATAGAAATGTCCGGTTTCTCCAAAGTAAAAATGTCCGCTTTTAGAATATGCACTTTTGCAATT
>NZ_JAYWYX010000032.1:0-27111 GCF_048147925.1 Acinetobacter sp. 226
CATACCCAAGTTGTCACTTGAATTCTGTTCAAATGAGCAGAGTGTTGTCTTTTAAATCTTTGTGCAACAAAGCCGTTGGATGTGCAGCAATATCCGGCTTTCAAACCTATAATTTACCGAAAGAAGGCATCTATCAAACTGAGCTGGGAACGCCTGTCAATCTGGTGCAATTAAATCAGCAAACTCTGCCTGTCGTACAGTCGGCCCAAACAAATAATCTCAGTCATTATGCTGCTTTATTTCAGACCGAGGTGCAGGATTACCGCTTGAATCCGGGTGATATCTTATCTTTTCAATTATGGGCTTATCCTGAAATCAGTGCCGCCCCTACGGCCAGCGATAATAACAACGGCTATCAAATTGACCGGAATGGTTATATCCACTTTCCATTCATTGGACGCTATAAAGCAGCAGGAAAAACTCTTCCGCAAGTGAATCAGGAAGTACGACGCCTATTAACACCTTATTTAAACCGCCCGGATGTAGTGGTACGCGTGATTTCATATCAAGGACAACGCTATTCTGTGGTTGGCAATGTGAAATCGGCAGGACAGTTTTACCTGTCTGACCAACCGATTAGTGTTTATACAGCATTAGGTCTGGCTGGCGGTATCAATGAGCAGGGTGACTCGACTTCAATTCAACTGGTACGTCAGGGGGTGACCTATGACCTGAATACTATTGCACTGGAAAAGGCTGGATATTCTTTACATAAACTCTTGATTCAACCAAATGACACTCTTTATATCAGCCCTCGTGAAAACCAGAAAATCTATGTGATGGGGGAAGCAGGTGCCAATAAACCGTTGCCAATACGTGATCAGGGAATGACGCTTGCGGATGTGCTGGGTGAAAGTGAAGGCATCAACCCCTATTCAGCGAGTGCTAGCCGGATTTATGTCTTACGTGGCAATTCCGATAACAAGATGACCGACATATATCACTTAAGTTTAAACAACCTTGGAGATTTTGGCCTGGCCAAACAGTTCAAGATGCGTAGTAACGATATTGTCTATGTAGATGCCACAGGTCTGACTCGTTGGGAACGCGTTGTGAGCCAGATTCTTCCATTTTCATATGTCGCTGACTCGGCTATACGATAGGTAATTTAGCTATATATAGTACCAGGTGCTTAATACTGAATAGGAAACAGACATAATAAGAACTGTCTTCTTCTGATCATTATTAAAATATCTGGCCTTATGCGGGTTAGATATTTCAGGAAAGGACCATATAACCAGAATTTTAGAGTCCTTTTTCGCAAAGGCAGCAAGTCTTTGATTATTTTATATAATTTTGTTAAAAAATAACTCACTGACTGGAAAAATCACTTTTAAACTTTTAGATAGTAAAATTATGAACAAAAATAACAATACCGAAAATATGATTGACCTAAAAGGGGTGTTCTTTTCCCTGCTCGCGCAATGGAAACTCATCCTGTTATGTGGCTTGCTCAGCCTGATTGTCGTGCTGCTGTATATACGCACCGCAGCCCCTAGCTATAAGGTAGATGCAATTGTCCAGGTCGAGGAAAGTAGAGGGGCATCAGCTGCTTTATTAGGCAGCCTGTCAAGTATTATTAGTCAGATGTCTTCGTCGAATGCTGAGATTGAGGTGTTAAAATCACGCACTATTCTTGAGTCCGTGATTGATCGTTTAAATCTGGATCTGCATATCGCCAGTACTGAAGAATCTTTTATCAACCGTCTTATTCAGGGAAGAAACTCGCAAACCGAATATCAGCCTGAAACAGTACGCTTTAAAGAAGGTTTTAAAAGCTTTGATATCCGTCAGTTTGAAGTTCCTGCAGCGTATCTGGATAAAAGTCTCCTGCTAAAATTTCAACCACAGAGCTTTAGCCTGATCAATCCAGCTACAGAAGAAATTGTCTTTCAAGGGCCACTTAACCAGGCCGTTCAAGGCAAAGCTGCACAGGGAGACTGGAAAGTTGCCATCTTCACTCAGGATAAGCTAGATAACAGCTATCGGGTACAAAAACTCTCGCTGCCTACAGCGATTGATTCCATTCTCGCCAATTACTCCGTTACAGAAAAAGGCGAACTGAGTGGTGTTCTGCAGCTTCGTTATCAGGGGCAAGATAAACAGCACATCACCAAAGTACTGAACACGATTTTAGCCCTTTATAGCCAGCATAATATTACACGCCGTTCCACAGAAACAGCCCAAACACTGGCGTTTCTGGATGAACAATTACCGGATTTAAGAAAACAGCTGGATAATGCAGAATTTGCCTTTAATAAATTCCGCCAACAGCATAATACTGTTGATATTGCTAAAGAATCTGAATTGTACTTAAACCAGAGCGTCACCCTCGAAACACAAAAAGTCTTACTCGAACAGAGACAGGCTGAAATAGGTGCCAAATATGCAGCACTACATCCGGCCATGCGGGAAATTACGGCTCAACTTCGGGTCATCAATGGTAAGATTGGCGAGCTGAATACCGCACTTAAAAATGTTCCAGAGATCCAACGCCAGTTCTTGCAACTGTCACGTGATGTAGAAGTCAAACAACAACTGTATACCAACCTGGTAAATTCCTATCAGCAACTGCGCATTGCCAAAGCGGGTGAAATTGGCAATGTCCATATCATTGATACCGCACTTGAACCGATTGACCAGATGCAACAGAAAACACCCCTGATTCTGTTCCTCGCCTTCTGGTTCGGTATTTTCCTGGGAATCCTGGTGGCATTATTCCGCAATATGCTGCGTTCCGGGGTGAAAGAGAGCAGTCAGATAGAATATCAACTCGGACTTCCGGTCTATGCAAATATCGTACACTCACCGAGTCAGAAACCTGGGCTAAAACTCCTGAAAAAGAAAAATATTCCTTTCGTATTGGCCCTTAAACATAGCGATGATATTGCGATCGAAAGTTTGCGCAGCATCCGCACCGCGAGCCATTTTGCCCTTGGCCAGGCCAAGAACAACATCATCATGATTTCAGGTCCCGCACCCAAAGTTGGAAAATCATTTGTTTGTAGCAACCTGGCGGTCATCATGGCAGAAAAAAACAAACGCGTACTGGTGATTGATGCAGACTTGCGTCGTGGACATATCCACAAATATTTTGATCTGGATCATCAAAATGGATTAACTGAATACCTGAATGAGCAAATTACATTAGAACAGACGATACAAAACACCAATCTTCCGAACTTAAATGTCATCACCTGCGGTAAAAGCTCAACCCATCCATCTGAGCTTCTCAATTCAGTACGCTTTCAGGAGCTACTGCAATCTGTGATTCCACACTATGACCATATCATTATTGACACACCACCTGTATTGGCGGTCACGGATGCGACTATCGTAGCCCGATATGTCGGACTCAATTTGGTCGTAGCACGCTATGCAAAAACTCAAATGAAGGAGCTTGAGCTGACATTGAACCGCTTTAAACAAGCCGGTTGTATCGTAAATGGCTTTATCCTGAATGATATTCAACCTTCGGCCGCAGGAAGCTATAGTTACGATTACATTTACAGTTATAAGTCTAGAGTACAAAATAGCTGACCTCATTCATAAAAAAAACCAGCAATTGCTGGTTTTTTTTATGTCTTCCAGCTTCAACAGAATTGCGGTATTCGCTTGCTAAAAAACCACCCATTCTGCAAGATTTCTCAAAATTTTCTGCTAAGATGGAATGAACCTCCACGATAACATTAGATTGGAATAATACATGAGTAAGGCCTTACCGATTGCTGTCGCTGTTCTTTTAGGCGGTGCCGCGCTAGTACCTGTTTACTATGCAACTCAAAACCCAGCTGCTCAAACAACAAAAGCATCTAAAAATGCCTCAGCTGTTTCTAAAATCAGCTATGCACTTGGTTATGAAGTTGCTCACCAAACTCCACCTGAGCTGGATATTGACAGCTTTGTGACAGGTGTTCGTGAAGGTCATGCCCGTACTGCACCTGCTTATACTGAAGAAGAATTACAGGCCGCTTATGAGCAGTTCCAGAAAGAAATGCAGCAAAAGCAAGTCGACAGTGCCAAGCAGGCTCAAGCATCCAGCGATACTTTCCTAACTGAGAATGCCAAAAAAGCAGGGGTAAAAACCACAGCATCTGGTTTGCAATATCTAGTCACTAAAGAAGGCACCGGCAAACAGCCTGCGGCATCGTCAATCGTGAAAGTCCATTACACCGGAAAACTGGTTGATGGTACCGTATTTGACAGCTCGGTCGAACGTGGTGAGCCGATTGAGTTCCCACTCAACCAGGTGATTCCAGGCTGGACAGAAGGGTTGCAACTGATGAAAGAAGGCGGCAAAGCCACGCTATATATCCCGGCAAAACTGGCTTATGGCGAACAGGGCGTACCAGGAACTATTCCTCCTAACAGCACTTTGATTTTTGATGTGGAACTGATCGAAGTCAAATAATCCACGAATAAGGAGAGCATTGTGCTCTCCTTTATTTTGAGAAATGATAATGAAAATACAAATAAGCTTGCTGGTTTTACTGCTAAGTTCTGGCAGTCTTTTTGCCAAAGACATCACCACTAAAAGTTCTGAAGCAGAACAGGTGGGTTACAGCTTTGGTTATCTGATGGGAAAAAGTAATGCAGACTCTTTACAAGGTATTGATCTGGATGCCTTCAGTGCCGGTTTAAAAGCTGCTGCTGCCGGAAAACAGGCGACTTTAAGTGAAGAAGAGATGGCGCGGGTATTGACCCAGTTCAAGCGTCAGGCTGAAGCCAAAGAGCTGATTACCCTAAAAAAACAGGCTGATGAAAATGCCAGAATTGGTCAGGCGTTTCTGGCAGAGAATGCCAAAAAACCTGGGATCAAAACCACCAAATCAGGCCTGCAATATCAGATTCTTCAGGAAGGTAAAGGCAAATCGCCGAATGCAAACAGTAATGTCCGCGTACATTATGAAGGCCGTTTGATTGATGGTACAGTTTTTGACAGTTCGATTGCCCGTAATCAGCCCGTGGTATTCCGTACCACCCAGGTCATTACTGGCTGGACCGAAGGCTTGCAGCTGATGAAAGAAGGTGCCAAATATCGTTTCTTCATTCCGGCTGAACTGGCCTACGGACAAATTGGTTCAGGGGATGTAATTGAGCCGAACAGTACCTTGATTTTTGATGTGGAATTACTGGAAATTATTAAATAATAAATCCTATTTTTCCTGATAAAAAAGCAGAGAGGTTCTAGATTTACCTCTCTTTTTTATGCCTTTCAACCTCCCTAAATTGCAAGTTTTCATGTCACATTCCAATCAGTTTTGCTATGTTATGTTTTAATCAAGCGATTCAACAACAATAGAGGACGTCAGCATGGCAGCAATCAAGACCCGCGAAATTCATTACACTGCACAGGATGGCAGCTCATTAATCGGTTATTTTGCCGCACCAGAAACTGATACTCCTGTTGCCGGTATACTGGTCGCACCAGAATGGTGGGGTCGTAACGAATATACCGAACAGCGTGCCCGTGAACTTGCAGAACATGGCTATGCGGCCTTGGCCATGGACATGTATGGGGATAAAAAAGTCACGACCAATTCTGATCAGGCATATCAGTGGATGATGCAGACTTTTGCAGATCCTGACACCATCGTTAACCGTGCCACAGCGGCTTTGAATGCTCTGGCAGCGCAGGATGAAGTTAATCCCGAAAAACTTGCAGCGATTGGTTTCTGCTACGGAGGCAAAGTCGTACTGGATCTGGCCCGTTCCAATGCCCCATTAAAAGCAGTCGTCACTTTCCATGCCAATCTGACGCCAAAAGCACCAGCTCAGGAAGGTCAGGTACAGGCAGAAATCCTGGTGCTGCATGGAGAACTGGACAGTATGGTAACGCTAGATGATGTCGCCAGTTTCCAGGAGGAAATGCAGGCTGCCAAGGTCAAACATGAAGTGATTGTTTTTGAAAATGCCAAACATGGCTTTAGCAACCCGCTTGCCGATGAACGGGCCAAAGCCAATGGCGTGGATCTTGGCTACAATCCAGAAGCGGAACAAAAAGGCCTGGCAGCAATGTACGCCTTACTGGATCGCCGTTTGGCATAAATAGAAACAACTATTCGGCTTGTTTACAGGCTGAATATTTCAGATACTTCATGAAGAAAAGAAAGATAAATCCTACCAGAGGAGAATGTATATGATGGCTGAAACCAACTGCCCCTACTGCAATTTTGACGAATATGATGTCATTGCCAAAAATGATTATGGTGTGGTGTTGCCTGAACCGAATTCATTGTCCGAAGGTCACTGTGTCGTGATTCCAT
Source organism: Acinetobacter sp. 226 (assembly GCF_048147925.1). Lineage (NCBI taxonomy): Bacteria > Pseudomonadati > Pseudomonadota > Gammaproteobacteria > Moraxellales > Moraxellaceae > Acinetobacter > Acinetobacter sp. 226. The sequence goes on from NZ_JAYWYX010000032.1 coordinate 6,267, forward strand.
TACGGCATGTGGCCTCATTTTTTGAAGTGACTGACAAAGAACGTAAAAGTTTGATGTCTTTACTGGAACAGGCACGTAATGAACTGCAATTACGCTACCAGCCTGCCGGGTTTCATGTCGGTTTTATTGATGGTGAAGTATTTCAGGAAAAGGTAGAACATCTGCATATTCATATTATTCCGCGTTATGCAGGCAAAACCTTGAAGCTGGATGAGCGCTGGGGAATTAATGATTAACCAGGTTCTATATCAAAAATAAATGCTCTACGGAGCGTTTATTTTTTTGAAATCACTCTTCTGCCCAAATAAATGAGCAGCCATTTTTATCCTACTTTTCACATTCCCACCCTGCTGATTCCGCTATACTAGCTGCTGCTTATTCGGTTGCTAGGTGTTCATGTTCGTATTTTCAGATGCCCTGTTGGAATGGTTTGATGTGCATGGTCGTCATGACTTGCCCTGGCAGGTGACCGATGATCCGTATAAAGTCTGGGTCTCTGAAATCATGTTGCAGCAAACCCAGGTCAAAACTGTACTGCAATATTTCGAACGATTTATCCAGCGTTTCCCGACTGTTCAGGACTTAGGTCAAGCCTCATGGGATGAGGTTGCACCTTACTGGGCAGGTCTCGGCTATTATGCCCGCGCCCGCAATCTGCATAAAGCGGCCGGCATCGTGACGGCACAGCAGCAGTTCCCTCATACTCTGGAAGAATGGATGGCTTTGCCCGGCATTGGCCGTTCTACCGCGGGCGCCCTGATGTCACTCGGTTTACGTCAATATGGCGTAATTATGGATGGTAATGTCAAACGGGTATTGTCACGTTTCTTTGCCATTGAAGATGATCTGTCCAAACCAGTGCATGAACGTGCCCTATGGCAGCTGGCGGAGCAGCTCTGTCCTGTCGAACGCAATCATGACTATACCCAGGCGATTATGGATCTGGGAGCAACCGTATGTACGCCAAAAAAGCCTTTGTGTCTGTATTGTCCCATGCAGCAGCATTGCAAGGCACATCAGCAAGGACTGGAAAATGAATTGCCTTTCAAGAAGGCTAAAAAACCGGTTCCGGTACGTTCTGCGCAGGTCTTGCTGATCCAGTCCGGTACAGACTGGCTCTGGCAGCAACGTCCCAATAGTGGTCTTTGGGGCGGTCTCTGGTGTCTGCCGATTATTGAAAATGCACATGAATTGGAACAGCGATGCCAGCAGCTGGGCCTGAAAAATATCGTCAAAAAGACCCAGATTAGCCACAGTTTTACCCATTTTACCTGGCACCTTGAAGCGATTGTTTTTGCTGTAGATCAGGATCAGCAGGAGCATCTGGCGATTGAACTGCAAGGCTGCTGGATGAGTCCACAAACAGCAACCGATGCCGGTATTCCGACTGCCATGAAAAAATTGATCACTAGCGTCAACCTGTGACATAGTCTGGACAAAGCAAAATATCGATCAGCTCGACATGAGCATTGCCAATATTTAAGGATGAATAAAGTGCGCCAATACCTTGCTTTGACATGGATTGTTTTCATCACTGTGCTGCTGGCAGCCTGTAACAGTACACCGAAAAAATCCCCCGCTGTACAACTGAACCCTATCCTGGTGAAGAGACTCAACAGCCTGCAGATGCCTAATTCATTGGCAATCCCGGTGGCACGCGTACAGGCACGTGAATTAACAGATACCTGGGGCGCTTCGCGCAGTCGCGGACGTCTGCATGAAGGCATTGATATCATGGCTCCACGTGGAACCAAAGTTTTTAGCGCGACTGAGGGCCTGATTGCGGATTTACGTAATAACAATTTGGGTGGTAAAGTAGTCTGGATTCTGGGTCCAGGCGGCTCCTGGCATTATTATGCGCATCTGGATGGTCATAAACGTGGCTTAAAAGTAGGCGACCATGTTAAAAAAGGCCAGCTGATCGGTTATGTCGGCAATAGCGGTAATGCCCGGCATACTGCTCCTCATCTGCATTATGGAATCTATTTACAGGGCAAGGGCCGCGGTGTGGTCAACCCTTATCCCTATTTACGTTAATTTTAGGATATTTACATGTCAGAAGCGTTGATCAATCGTCTGGTGGAATTTGCTGAATCAGGCAATCAACAAAAAATTGTATTGAATGGTCAAACTTACCAGGGCTGGGTGATGGAAATTACCGAGGATGCGCTTCTGATCAGTACCGGCTATGCTGACAAGGCCGGTAAAGATATGTGGATTCAATTTAGCGATCTGGATCAGGCTGAACTGTGGTACTGGGACAATCAGCAGGATCAATGGACTGTGTTTAAATTATAAAAACATCAAAACAAGGAGCATCACATGACTGTGCAACGCTGTGGCTGGTGCTCCGATGATCCGCTGTATATCACCTACCATGACCAGGAATGGGGACAGGCCCTGCTGGATGAAAATCGCCTGTTTGAAATGCTGTGTCTGGAAGGACAGCAGGCCGGTCTGGCCTGGATTACCGTTCTTAAAAAACGTGAAGCTTATCGTGAACATTTTTTTCAATATTCAATCGAATCTATCGCCTCACTTACAGATCAACAACTCCAAATAAAACTCGAAGATGCTAGCCTGATACGGCATCGCGGCAAACTCAATGCCATTCGGGAAAATGCCCAAGCATGGCTAAAGCTGCGACAGCAAGGGATTAATCTGGTGGATTGGCTCTGGTCTTTTGCACAGCAACCGCGACTGAATAATGATGTTGTGGATTATCGGCAAGCACCCGCTCAAACCATTGAGAGTCAGCAGATGTCTAAAGCCCTTAAACAGGCCGGTTTTAAATTTGTCGGACCCACCATTTGCTATGCCTTTATGCAGGCCGTTGGTATGGTCAATGACCATGAAAATCATTGTGACTTTAAAACAATATGCTCCCATTTAAATAAGAGTCAAAATCATGTCGAATAATATTATTCAAGCTTATGCAGCCATGTCTGCAGGTGCGGAACTTGAACCTTATCAGTTTGATGCCGGAGAACTGCAACCGCATCAGGTCGAAGTCAAAGTGGAATACTGCGGTCTCTGTCATTCCGATATTTCAGTGATCAATAATGACTGGGGTTCATCCGTTTATCCGGTCGTGGCAGGACATGAGATTATCGGTACCATTACCCATCTGGGTGCAGAAGCCAAAGGCCTGAAAGTGGGTCAACGGGTGGGTATCGGCTGGACGGCAGAAAGTTGCCAATATTGCGATCCTTGTATTTCAGGCCAGCAGGTGCTGTGTACTGGCGGTCAGGTGGCTACCATTGTCGGACATGCCGGTGGTTTTGCCGACAAAGTGCGTGCCGGGTGGCAATGGGTCATTCCCCTACCCGAAGATCTTGACCCTGAAAGTGCTGGCCCCCTGCTCTGTGGCGGGATTACCGTATTTGATCCGATCCTGAAACATCAGATTCAGGCCATTCACCATGTTGGCGTAATTGGTATTGGCGGTTTAGGGCATATGGCCATCAAGCTGCTAAAAGCCTGGGGCTGTGAGATTACCGCTTTCACCTCAAATCTGGATAAAAGTGATGAGCTGAAAGGCATGGGCGCTGACCATGTGGTCAATAGCCGTGATTCGGCTGCTTTAAAAGCCCAGCGTGGCAAGTTTGATTTATTGCTGAGTACGGTCAATGTGACTCTGGATTGGCAGGCTTATCTGGCGACTCTGGCACCCAATGGTACTGTACATATGCTCGGTGTACCCTTGGAACCGATGCAGATTCCGGCTGGCATGCTGATTGGTGGGGCCAAGTCAGTAAGCGGCTCACCGACAGGTTCGCCGGCTGCACTGCGCCAGCTGCTGAAATTTGCTGCACGTAAAAATATTGCTCCGCAAATTGAAGTATTCCCGATGTCACAGCTGAACCAGGCGATTGAACATCTGCATTCAGGCAAAGCCCGTTACCGGATTGTGCTTAAAGCAGATTTTACAGCTTAAATCCTGCTTATTTTCAGCTGTTAAAAAGACCCAGAAATTGGGTCTTTTTTATTGCAGGGCTTTAGGCAAGACCGCAATACTGGCAGGTTTGGCCAGTTCAGTCTTCATCTTTTGCAGCATCTGATAAGGCTGCTGTTGCACAAACATATTCACAAAAGTCAAAGGAATGGAACCTTCCGGATTGGCATAACCATAGGTTGAAACCTTGACCTGGTTATTGGCCAGTTTCTGAAAAGTCCAGTCCCCCTGATAATCGGTTAAACGCACATAATCCGGGTTTAAAGGATAACCACTTTGGATGGCTTTATTCTTGATGGTGATCTGGCCATTGGCTTCCTTGATCATCTTGCCCTGTACAATCAGGTCACGGTCTTTTAAGGGAAATGGAAAATCCAGCACCATATACAGGGTAAAGTCGCCTTTTTTATCATCGCGCGAGAGAATCTTGATGCTTCCCATATAGGGAACCCACTGTACGGCATGCTCGACATTTAGAATCAGGGACACGGCATTTTCAATGGGTGCAGTATAGGTGGTTTCAGCTTTATAGAGAAAGACCGGGTTTTGTTCATTCTGGTAGGTCCAGACCTTGATATTATTTTTATGAATACTGAGTTTAGGCGTCCCGACAGGCTTGGCCTGCGCAATGGCACCAAGCGCCACTGCACAGAGCAGGAAAATCATTTTTTGCATTTTTTATTCGTCTTATTTTAGTTTTAGATTTTTTTATAAATGATTTTAACTCGGTTTTAAACCTGAATATCGTTAAAACCAAGCACGTCCTTCATATCATATTTACGCGCTTCACGGCCCACTACCCAGGCAGCAGCACGTACCGCACCAGAAGCAAAGTTCATGCGATTGGTGGCTTTATGGGTAATTTCCACACGCTCCCCGTCGGCAATAAACATTGCGGTATGTTCACCGACAATATCACCACCACGAATGGTCTGGAAGCCAATGCTCTTACGCTCACGCGGACCAGTATGACCTTCACGGCAATACACTGCATCTTCTTTTAAGTCACGACCCAAAGTTTCCGCAATCGCCTCACCCCACATCAAAGCTGTACCCGATGGCGCATCGACTTTATGACGGTGATGTGCTTCAATCACTTCGATATCAACCGTATCGCCAAACACCTTAGAGGCCAGTTCAAGCAGTTTGATCGAGACGTTTACGCCCACTGAATAATTCGCTGCATAGACTACAGGGGTTTCCGTCGCAGATTGTTCCAGATAGGCTTTTTGCTCGTCATTCATACCTGTCGTACCAATCACGATGGCGACACCTGCTTCACGGCAGATTTTAAGATGATTGACGGTGGCTGCGGGTGCAGTGAAATCGATCACGACATCACAGTCTTTGACTACATCTGTAAGGCTACCCACGACCTTCACACCTGTTGCGCCAATTCCGGCAAGTTCGCCCGCATCAGCACCCAATAAGGTACTTTCAGGGCGTTCTACTGCAGCCGCCAATTGATAACCTGCTTCATGCACAGCCTGAATAAGGATACGCCCCATACGACCGCCTGCACCCAAAATCCCAATGCGTGGTGTAGCTGACATAACATAGTCCTGATGTTGATCCAAAATTGTTCTTACTATAACAAAACTCTGGAATAACACTAAGATGCATTGCATAAATTCAATAAAAATACTTTTTTACGAAACTTCCTGACAGTGGGCATGTCACAAAGCCGTTCTTATAGACACTTGCTACAGTTCCTGTTTCAATTGTGGCTGACCATGAAGCTCCCTGACAAAGGACTGAAAACAAGCGAATAGGAGGAAAATATAAAAAATTATGGTTCTCCATCATATTGATTATATTTATAAAAATTAATATATTGTATATAAAATAGTAAGTTGATTTTAGAAAAATTGATTACTTAGAACGTAATAATGAAGCTTTTTCCTCATATTTTTTAACTGCGTTTGGGGTTTTATAAGAGGAATAATTTATAATATAGTTTTTCTATTTCCAATAAAATTACTTATTTATCTATCCAACAAGACTCATTAATTATATTTGCAAGCTGAATATAATTTTATATAAATAAATGATATCCAGGGTTTAATTTTGAATAATATAAATTTAGTAGGTTTCCATGGTGGTATATTGGGCTATGACCTAGAGACCAGTTCATTAAAATGCTATAGGGATGGTATCCCGATTGGTATATATGAAGTACTGTTTGATGGAAAAAACATTTTTATTCAGCTAAATGATTCCAAGAAATATATATTCTTTCTAGAAAATAAATTTTCTTTAACTGATAATTTACAAGAAGTAAATCTGATCGTTCATCATCATGGATATCACCTTAATATAAAAATAGAAAATAAATATTTATCCTGCAGATCAGATCTCAATATTGTGAATGGCTCAGATAAACCTTTAGGATGGGAAGAATTCTATTTAAAATTTAATGATTATGTTGATACAACAGAAAAATTTCATTATTCAGATTTGTTTGAATACAATAAACTCACTCAACCCAAATCTATTGAAAAAAATATATGGTTATATTGGGATTCAAATCCTCCCCCGCTCATTAACAAAATAGTTAAAAAACTTGAAAATTTAAACCCGGGCTATGAGATTACCTTAATTAATAAAGACAATATAAGAGACTATACAGAATATGATTTATTTAAGGATGATATGAATCCTACTTTTCGGAGTGATTTATTAAGGCTTATTCTACTATACAATTATGGCGGTTTTTGGATTGATGCCTCCACTCTGACCAACACCTCGATCAATAACATTACTGGCTTAAATCAATATAATCAAACTCATTATGAACTTATTGGCTTTTATAGAAAATGTCATTTTATTCATGATCTGCCGTGTGTCGAATCCTGGTTCTTAGGTTCTCCAAAAGGTAGTTTTATCATTGGAAAGTGGTTAGAAGTTTTGCTAGAAGCCTTATATTCTTCACCCGAGGCACTTTTAGAAAAATTAAAACAAGATATTAACTTTGAAAAAATTAAAAATACCTATTCAGAAGGATCATTCCTCTATTTTCTAGCTTATTTATGCCAGCAGAAAGTCTTTATAGATTATAAACAATATATGAGTATTCAGGCATTCTGTGCAGATTATTCAGCTTTCTATTTTAAAGATAGACATGGCTGGTCTAATCCAGATCGATATATCAACTTGTTGTTTAGTAGAGAAAATGAAATCATTTTCTTGCCTAAAATCATTAAATTTACTAAGGGCGACCGGGATCTTTTTGAAAAAATCAGGGCAGAGAAAAGATTTAAAACCTATTCATATTTAGGAAACTATATCTAAAAATGGGGTTTGCCGGGATTGATAAGACTTGAGAATATGCAGGCCCTTCTGATTGAGAAACCTACAGCAGAATAAAATTTGCTATAAGCCATAAAAAAGGACGCCAAAGCGTCCTTTTTCTAGTTTCATTCCATTAATCGAATAAACGGTCAAAGAATGATTTTTTCTTCGGTGATGACTTGCTGTCGTCACCATCCATGGTTTCCTGGAGTTCTTTTAACAGTTCGCGCTGACGTGAACTTAAATTGACTGGCGTTTCAACCACAATCCTGCACAGCAAATCGCCTTGCATACTGCTACGTACCGGCTTAACACCCTTACCGCGTAAACGGAACAGTTTACCAGTTTGCGTTCCTTCAGGAATTTTCAGGCTGACACGACCGTCGAGGGTCGGAATCTGAATTTCCTTGCCTAAGGCAGCATCCACGATCGATACCGGAACATCCATATACAGATCGGCCCCATCACGCTGGAAGATTTCGTGCTCACGCACCACCACTTCTACGTACAAGTCACCAGGCTGGCCGTCACGGATCGCTTCACCTTTACCAGTCAAGCGTACACGGTCGCCATTATCTACCCCGGCAGGAATAGTCACTTCCAGAGTTTGCTGTCGGTCTACTACACCAGAACCATGACATTTATTACATGGGTTCTTGATGATTTTACCTTGACCACGACAGGTGCTGCAGGTCTGTTGTACCGAGAAGAAACCTTGCTGCATACGCACCTGACCTGCACCATGACAGGTCGGACAGGTTTCTACATCGTTTGGATTTTTTGATCCCTTACCATCACAGGCATCACACGGTGCCGGAGCCGTAAAGGTAATGGTTTTCTTGACACCCTTAACTGCTTCTTCCAGGGTCAATTCCATCACATAGCGTAAGTCTGAACCACGGCGGGCACGTTGCTGGCTACGACCACCACCCCCAAAAGCACCCCCGAAAATATCACCAAACTGACTGAAAATGTCTTCTGCGCTAAAACCGCCGCCGAAGCCACCACCGCCCATACCACCTTCAAAGGCCTGATGGCCCATACGGTCGTACATGCTACGTTTTTCACTATCAGACAGGACTTCATAAGCTTCTGAAGCTTCTTTGAATTTCTCTTCTGCTTCAGGATTTTCCGGGTTACGGTCTGGGTGATATTTCATCGCCAACTTACGGTAGGCTTTTTTGATTTCATCATCACTAGCGGTTTTAGCGACACCCAAAACCTCATAATAATCACGTTTAGCCATGTCTGGCGATGCTCCTCACGGAATTTTGTTTAATATTCAATTGAGGTTTAAAATTGGGGGTTAAACCTAGTTTTACAAGGGGAAATTTTAAAAAAATTATATGTTTTTAGAAGACTGCTTTGTTTTGCGAAAACTTGTAGATACCTTTAAACCAGGCATTGATTAGAAAAATAAAAGCAATGAAGCTGAAAATCACCCCGGTCACTACACAGGCTTTGACCCAGAGCTGACTATCCCAGGCAAAGAAAAACAGTGGAATAAACCACAGTGCAGCAAAGATCGCCAAAATGGTATAAATCACGATATTACGCATGATCCATAGTGCCTGTGCCTGTAACCAGACTTCTGCATAATCGACCTGGGTGACTTTACGGGCAAACCAGTAGGCGAATAATCCACTAACCAGCGTAAATAAGGCCAAAAACATGAAGACATAAGCCATCGCTACGGAGCGTCGCATTTTGGTTAATGGAACTTGAGTCATGTTTGGATCAACCTCGTTACCATATTGGCAGTTCGGCCAATGCAGCAAATACTTATTTTTTTAAATTATAAAAATCTCAGGTGCTACTATATTGAAAATTTCAAAATTTCGCACCTGAAATTATGACAAATTTAAACAGAATTTAAACTTTTTTTCACTTTAAACCACTGTGCATATAAGGCAGGCAGGAAAAACAGGGTTAATAGTGTGGCTACAATCAAACCGCCCATAATCGCCACTGCCATCGGCCCGAAGAAAATACTGCGGGACAAGGGAATCATGGCCAGCACCGCAGCCAGTGCGGTCAATACGATCGGACGACAACGGCGTACCGTGGCATTGATGATGGCATCCCACTGCGACTCTCCGGCCTGAATATCCTGCTCAATCTGGTCAATCAGAATGAGCGAGTTGCGCATGATCATTCCGGATAAGGCAATCGTCCCAAGCATCGCCACAAAACCGAAAGGTTTATTGAAAATTAACAGGAATAACACTACTCCGATAATGCCCAAAGGTGCAGTCAGGAACACAATAAAAGCCCGTGAGAAGCTCTTGAGCTGAATCATCAATAAAGTCATGACGACTGCGAGGAACAAGGGCATACCAGCATTCACCGAGTTCTGTCCACGAGCCGATTCTTCAACTGTACCGCCCACTTGCAGCAGATAGCCATTCGGCAGCTCTGACCGGATTTTTTCCAGTGGCTCTTTGAGTTCATTGACCACAGTAGCGGGCTGCAACTTGCTACGAATATCGGCACGCACGGTAATGGTCGGCAAGCGGTTACGATGCCAGATCAGGCCTTCTTCAAAGCCGTATTCAATTTTGGCAAGCTGCGCCAAAGGTACCGATCTACCGGTTGCGGTCGGAACAGCCAGACTGGCTAAAGATGCTACCTCCACCCGTTCAGCCTGAGCACCACGCAAACGGATTTCAATCAGTTCACGTTTTTCACGGTACTGGTCAATGCCGGCCCCCAAAATCGAGCTGTTGAGTACATTGGCCAGTTCACTGCTGCTCACCCCAAGCTGACGGGCACGATCCTGATCAATCTGCAATTTGATGACTTTGCTCGGCTCTCCCCAGTCCAGATGCACATTGGTGGTATTCGGATTCTCACTCACGGTGGCAGCGACTTTCTGCGCCCATTCACGCACCAGCCCCAAGTCTTCCCCCGATACCCGGAACTGCAGTGGATAGCCCACAGGTGGACCATTTTCCAGCAAGGACACCCGGGTACGCACTTCCGGCAATAACCTGCGAATCTGGTCACTTAAGGATTTGCGGATTTCATTACGGTCTTCCAGCGATGAAGCCAATACCACAAACTGGGCAAAGCTGCTTTGCGGCAACTGCTGATCGAGCGGTAAATAGAAACGTGGAGACCCAATCCCGACATAAGCCACATAGTTATCAATGCCCTCTTGTTTCGATAAAAAAGCTTCGACTTTTTTTACTGCAGCTTCAGTGGCCTTCAGTGATGCACCTTCTTCAAGTTTCAGATCTATCAGAATTTCCGCCCGATTCGAAGGCGGGAAAAACTGCTGCGGCACCAGCTTAAACATTAAAATAGACAGGATAAAAATTCCGACGGTGGCAGCAATGACAGTTTTACGATAGGTCACACAGGCATCGACCCAACGGCGAAAACCCTGATAAAACCGGGTTTCATAAGGGTCATAATGTTCGCCGGCATGATGCACAATCGGCGCCGGTTCCGGCTGTTTGCGCAGACGTGCCCAGAGCCGCTGATACCACGGCGCTTTTTGAATTAAATCTTTGTTGAAGTCCGGTAAAAGCTTATCACCCAGATAAGGCACAAACAGTACCGCGGCCAGCCAGGATACCAGCAATGCGATGGTCACTACCTGGAAAATCGAACGGGTATATTCCCCGGTACTCGAGGCTGCAGTGGCGATCGGCAGAAAACCGGCAGCGGTAATCAGGGTCCCGGTCAGCATCGGAAAAGCGGTGGTGCGCCAGGCATGCCCGGCCGCCTGTAAACGGCTATAACCCTGCTCCATTTTAATCGCCATCATTTCAATCGCGATAATGGCATCATCGACTAGCAGACCGAGGGCCAGAATCAGCGCCCCTAAGGAAATTTTATGCAGTCCGACATCAAACAGCTGCATACCGGCAAAGGTCATGGCCAGCACCAGCGGAATCGAGAAAGCCACCACCAGACCGGTCCGGAAACCGAGCGAGAAAAAACTGACCAGCAATACGATAATCACCGCTTCTGCCAGCACTTTCATAAATTCGTTAATACTGCGTTTGACCGCCACCGGCTGATCAGAGACTTTTTGTAGCTCCATGCCGAGTGGCAAGGTTTTTTGCAGACGTGCAAACTCCTGTTCCAGATGTTTACCCAGTGCCAGAATATCCCCGCCCTTACGCATCGATACAGCAATACCAATGCCGTTTTCGCCCATAAAGCGCATCCGCGGTTGTGCCGGATCACTAAAGCCTCGATAGACTTCCGCGACATCCCCCAGCTGAATGGTTTTGCCATTGACCAGCAGCGGCATCTGTCTTAATTCTTCAACACTGTTTAATGCACCACTGACCCGCACCTGTATCCGGTCTGAACCGGTTTCAAAAAAACCAGACTGGGTGGTGGCATTTTGCTGCTGCAGGGCTTGCTGAATCGCCATGACTGGAACGCCCAGCTGGATGGCCTTGGTATTGGAAATTTCAATCCAGATTTTCTGGTCTTGCAGGCCAATCAGCTCAACTTTGGCAACATCTTTGACCCGTTGCAGTTGCAGCTGTAAGCGGTCGGCGTATTCCTTGAGGGTCGCATAGTCAAAATCTTTACCCTTGAGCACATAAATATTGCCAAAGGTATCGCCGAATTCATCATTAAAGAATGGACCTTGTACCCCTTGTGGCAATTCATGCCGGATATCGCCCACCTTCTTGCGCACGTTATACCAGACATCCGCGACATCTTTCGAAGCCAGGGAATCCTTGGCAACAAAAGTCACCATGGATTCACCCGGACGCGAATAGGCCATGATACGGTCATACTGACCCGTGGTCATCAGTTCCTTTTCAATCCGGTCAGTGACCTGCAGGGATACTTCTTTGGCAGTGGCACCCGGCCAGTAGGTCTGGATCACCATAACTTTAAAGGTAAACGGTGGATCTTCACTTTGTGACAGTTTGGAATAAGAGACGATGCCGATCAGACCCAGCAGGATCATAAAATACAGCACCAGACCTTTATTTTTTAAGGCCCATTCCGACAGGTTAAAGTTCATGCTTAACTCCCTGCCTGAATGGTCACACGACGGTTTTCACGATCAATCGGATTGATTTTTTGCTGGTTACGCAGCAGATGTACGCCGCCAATCACCACATAGTCTTCCGGCTTGAGGCCACTGAGTACAGGAACACTGTCCCGGCCATAGGCACCGAGCTGGACCGGGACTTTACGTAAGGTATGATCCGGCTGGACCACCATGACATAAGCCTGCTGATCCGTTGCCGAGACACTGGATAGCGGCACACTAAGCATATTATCGCGGCTGTGCTGAAAAAATACCCGGGCACTTTGTCCCAGCTGGATCTGGCCATTGCCTTCACGTAAGGAAACTTTAACCCTGAAGGTACGCGACTGGTCCGCTGCCGGTGAAATCTCGCGGACAAAAGCGGCAAATTTTTCTTCAGGTTTGGACCATAATGTCACTGTAGCTGCCTGTCCAACCTTGATTTCCGAAATAGCCTGTTCCGGCACCCCAATCACCACTTCACGCTCACCGGCAATCGCCAGTTCATACGCCGCCTGCCCGGCAGCGACCACCTGTCCTGTTTCAATATTGCGTGCAGTGATCACGCCGTTTCTGGTGGCAATCAGCTGGTTATAAGCAGTCTGGTTTTTAGCGGTATCATAGTTGGATTGTGCCTGCTTCAGATTTGACGTGGCGGTCTTGTACTGGTTTTCGATCGCGTCATATTGTGAGCGGCTCACGGCATTGGATGGCAATAACTGCTTGAAACGTTGTAATTCATCCTGAGCAATCTTAGTGGCAGACTGCGCGCTTTCCAGCTGGGCACGTGCTGCATTCAGCTGCAGCTGGGCATCTTTGACATCCAGAGTTGCCAGGACTTGCCCGACTTTGACCTGGTCACCCACATCGGCGAAGCGCTGGGTCACCTGTCCAGCGACCCGAAATGCCAGCGCCGTTTGCTGACGTGCCTGCACATCACCGGCATAACTTTTTAATTCATGCTGTGAAGTGGTGGGTGTGGCCACCATGACAAAGGGAACTTCCTGTTCTGCTGCAGCAGTATCTTTGCTGCACCCAGTTAAGGTCACGCTGCAAAGCACCACCATGCCAGCCAATACGCTGTAAATCCTGCTCATCTTATTCGCTCTTATCTGATCGTCTTTTTTAGGGCAAACTATGCTGATATATTGAATTGCCTGTTTTTTTAATTAATATACCACCCGGTACACTAATTACAACTCAAGCTTCAAAGCAATGACCGTGTTGACTCTTTTTGGAAGAAATTGTGCAAATACCTGTAGGACGACCCAAGGATCTGGAAAAGCGTCAGCGCATCCTGAGTGTGGCCAAAGCGCTATTTTTAGCGCATGGCTATCATGCCTCCAGCATGAACCAGATTGCACGTGAGGCAGGTGTGACCAAGCTGACGGTGTATAATCATTTTCAGGACAAGGCGACCCTGTTTAGCTGTGCGATTGAGGATACCTGTGAAGCCATTCTGCACGAACATCCTCAGCTCTTGCAGCCAGGCAGTGACTTTACACAGGAGTTTTATCAGGCCTGTCAGCGCGCTTTAAATATTATTCATTTGCCTGAAGCGATCAAGCTGGACCTGTTGCTGATGGAACTGGCCTCGCAGCAAAGTCCTCTGGCAGAACAGTTTTATCAGGCCTCGCATAGCAAACTGGATGCAGTCTGGAATGATTTTTTTAACCTGGCCCAGCAATACCGCTTTATTCAGGTCGATCTTCCAGAAAAACAGACCGAGCTGATCGTGTCCCTGCTGACCGGAACCCGTCATCAGAAAATCCTGCTGGGTCTCAGCCCTCCCCCTTCAAGCACAGAACAGCAACAGATTATTAGCGAGGCGATTGAACTGTTTATGCTGAAATATGCCCTGCCGGATTAACTCCTTTCCTTCGGACTGATCACCGATAACCGTATGTGGCCTAAAAGTTGCTAAAAAAGCAGCCAATGCTCTGCAACTTTTGTCTCTAAGGGACTTGGATTGTCATGCAGTCGCGGTATAGTCAAAGCATGCATGTGAGGGAATAAAAAATGATTCAACAGATTGATGCACCACTACGCGAAGACGTACGCTTACTGGGTAATTTGCTTGGGGAAACCTTAAAATTACATGCCGGGCAGGATTTGTTTAATCAGATCGAGCAGATCCGTGCCCTGTCCAAAGGCGCTCGCGATGGACAGGTCGAAGCAGAAAAACAACTGGAACAGCTGTTTTTGAGTCTGGAAGATGCAGAAATCCTGCCGCTGACCCGCGCCTTTACCCACTTTTTAAACTTTGCCAATATTGCCGAACAATATCATGTGGTACGTCGTCGCCGTCAGAGCGAGTTTGATGACACTGCAGAATCGCCCAATCCTCTGGTGCCTTTATTTGAAAAATTTAAACAGCAGGAGATTTCTGCCGATACGCTGTATCAGCAAATCTGCGAACTGAAAATTGAACTGGTCCTGACCGCGCATCCCACAGAAGTCAGCCGCCGTACCCTGATTCAAAAATATGATGGCATCAATAATGCCCTGTCCAAATTCGACCAGCAGAAACTGACTCCACGTGAACGTCAGGCAGTTCTGGCCGACCTGAAACAGCTGATCAGCTCCGCCTGGCAAACCGATGAAATCCGTCAGCATCGCCCGACTCCGATTGACGAAGCCAAATGGGGCTTTACCACTATTGAGCAGACCCTGTGGAATGCGGTCCCGAAATTTATCCGCGAACTAAATGGCATGGTTCAGGCGCAATGTGGCCAGAACCTGCCCTTAGATGTCGCACCAGTACGTTTTGCCTCATGGATGGGTGGTGACCGCGATGGCAACCCCAATGTCACCCACACCGTCACTCAGGAAGTACTGTGGCTGTCGCGCTGGAAAGCAGCCGATCTCTATGTACGCGATATTGAAAACCTGCGCTGGGAACTGTCCATTCAGCAATGCAGTCCGGAAATTTCCGAAGCCTTGGGCCAGCCCCATCCAGAACCCTATCGTGAATATTTACGTGACACCCGTACCCGCCTGAAAGCGACGCGGCACTGGCTGGCAGAAAAATTAAAAGGCAATGATGCCGATGACAGTCTGGTGATTAAAAGTAAAGACGAACTTTTACAACCGCTCCTGACCTGTTACCGCTCGCTGATGGACTGCAATCTGGCTGAAATTGCCAATGGCAGCCTGCTGGACTTTATTTACCGGGTCAACAGTTTTGGGATCGAACTACTGAAACTGGATATCCGTCAGGAATCCGGGCGTCACCGTCAGGCGATTTCAGCCATTACTGAATATTTGGGACTGGGGAATTTTGAAACCTGGACCGAACAGGCCCGTCAAAACTTTTTACTGCAGGAATTGCAAAGCAAGCGTCCGTTACTGCCTAAACATCTGAATGAACCGGCCGGCAGCCTGATTGAACATCCGGATGTACAGGAAGTCTTTGCCACCATGCGCACACTGGCCGAACAGCCGAGCGAGTCTCTGGGTGCCTATATTATTTCCATGGCGGAATATCCAAGTGATGTCTTGGCGGTACTGCTTTTACAAAAAGAAGCCGGTATCGAGCAGGCGTTACGAGTAGTTCCTCTGTTTGAAACCTTAAAAGATCTGGATGGTGCAGCCGCAACCATGTCGACCCTGTTCAATATGCACTGGTACAAACAGCATATTCAGGGCAAACATGAAGTCATGATTGGCTATTCGGATTCTGCCAAGGATGCCGGTTTTATGTCAGCCAACTGGGCGCAGTATCGTGCCCAGGAAGAACTGACCGCAGTTGCCCAGCAACATGACGTGCAATTGACCCTGTTTCATGGTCGTGGCGGTTCAATCAGCCGTGGTGGTGCGCCCACCCAGCAAGCCTTGTTCTCTCAGCCACCGGGTTCTATTTCCGGTACGATCCGGGTGACTGAACAGGGTGAAATGATCCGCTTTAAATTCGGGCTGGAAGAAATCGCGCTGCAAAATCTGGAAATTTATACCGCTGCAACCCTGGAAGCGACACTGCTCCCGCCACCTGAGCCAAAACCGGAATGGCGCGACCTGATGCATCAAATGACCGAACTGTCGGTTCAGGTCTATCGCCAGACCGTACGGGAAAATCCGCATTTTGTAAAATACCTGCGTACCGTTACCCCTGAGCTTGAACTGCAGATGCTGCCTCTGGGTTCACGCCCCGCCAAACGTAAAGTCAGTGGCGGGATTGAATCCCTACGTGCGATTCCCTGGGTATTTGCCTGGACCCAGATCCGCCTGATGCTGCCTGCCTGGCTCGGTACCGGTGCTGCACTGAATGAAGTCCTGGATCAGGGACAGCGTACTGTACTCGATGAGATGCTGGCCGAGTGGCCATATTTCCAGACCCTGATTGATATGCTGGAAATGGTACTTTCTAAAGCCGATGCCCATGTGGCACTTTATTACGAATCGCATCTGACCCAGGATGAAGATCTGAAAATTCTGGGGACAGCGTTACGCCAGCGTTTGCAGGATGCCGTACAAACCCTGTTAACCTTGAAAGGTGAATCGAAACTTCTGAGCAGCAACGGCGTACTGGATCAGTCCATGAAGGTGCGTAAACCGTATCTGTTACCCTTGCACTTGCTGCAAGCCGAACTGATGAAACGTCGCCGTTTATATCTTGAACAGCAACAGGCCGAAAACACCCCGGTGGATCATGCGCTGATGGTCAGTATTGCCGGAATTGCGGCCGGTTTACGCAATACCGGTTGATTTTCTGACTTCAATTTAAAGCACATCTATACGATGTGCTTTTTTATTGACCAGTCAATAGCTACAAAAAGCTTTATTTATATATCAAATTAAAATTAGTTATAGAAGTTGAATATGAATTGTTCGGGAATTAATCTACTGATTTAACTTTAGTTTTAATTTTAAAAACTTTTACCGCACGGTAAAATATTAAATAAAGTCATAGAATTAATTTGAACAAATTTTTTGTTCTGGTAATTAAATCTTGAAAAAAACAAGAGTATGATGTGCACAATTTATCTTTCGAGTGCTCATTTTATGTCCAATTGGTTTCCCAAATGGCGCCCTTACGAGGGTAGTATCGATGCACGACCAGTAGGTACCGCAGAGTATTTACCGCCTGCCCAGACCCTGATCCTAGGGGTACAACATGCCTTTGCCATGTTCGGTGCAACGGTACTGGCACCATTTTTGATGGGCTTTGACCCAAATCTGGCAATTTTAATGTCAGGGATCTGTACCATTCTGTTCTTTCTGATCACAGGTGGCCGGGTTCCAAGTTATCTAGGTTCAAGCTTTGCTTTTATTGGGGTAGTGATCGCAGCAACCGGTTATGCGGGTGGTGGCGGGCTCAATCCGAATATTGGTGCTGCAGCCGGCGGTATCATTGCCTGTGGTATCTTCTATGCGCTGATGGGCTTTCTGGTCATGGCGACGGGCACCCGCTGGATTGAAAAGCTGATGCCCCCGGTGGTGACCGGTGCCGTGGTGATGATCATTGGCCTGAATCTTGCTCCCGTTACGGTGAAAAGCGTGATGGGCAATACCTTTAATATGTGGATGTCCCTGGTCACCGTCCTGTGCATGGGTTCAATTGCCGTATTTACCCGTGGCTTGTTACAGCGTCTGCTCCTGCTGATTGGCCTGCTCCTGGCCTATCTGATCTATTTTGTACTCAGCAATGTCATGGGCTATGGCACGCCCATCAACTTCCTTCCCGTGCAACAAGCTGCCTGGTTCGGTTTACCAACTTTCCACGCACCGACCTTTGAATTAAACGCCATGCTGATTATTGCACCGATTGCACTGATTCTGGTGGCTGAAAATCTGGGGCATATTAAAGCTGTAAGTGCAATGACCGGTGAAAATCTGGATCCATATATTGGTAAAGCCTTTGTTGCAGATGGCGTTGCCACGACGCTGGCCGGTAGTGTGGGTGCGCCGGGTATGACCACCTATGGTGAAAACATCGGTGTAATGGCCGTCACCCGGGTCTACTCGACCATCATCTTTGCCGTCGCGGGTGTCTTTGCCGTGTTTCTGGGGTTATCGCCAAAGTTTGGTGCAATTATTCACACGATTCCAACAGCGATTCTGACGGGTGCTTCGATTGTGGTGTTTGGTCTGATTACCATTGCCGGTGCCAAAATCTGGATTGAAAACAAGGTTGATTTCTCGCAGAACAAAAACCTGATGGTAGCCGCGGTGACCATTATTCTGGGTACAGGTGATTTTGCCCTGACCTTTGGCAGCTTCAATCTGGGTGGGATTGGTACCGCAACTTTCGCTGCCCTTCTATTGAACTGGTTCTTTGGTCTGGCCGATAAAAAATAATTCTCAGACTTAATTTTTCAAGCAGCCACATGGCTGCTTTTTTTATAGCACAAGAATTGTTTAAGATAAGGCTGATCTTTTGTGTGAGCATCCTGCCGATGCGTCTGGATTTTTTTGATTTAGATCTTTTTCTCAATATTGTCGAAACAGGTAGTCTGACCAAAGGTGCTGAACGCTCTGCCATTTCCCTGCAAGCGGTCAGTGAGCGGATTAAAAAGCTGGAACAACACTATCAGGTCAGTCTGTTTACCCGTCATTCAGGCGGGGTGAAACTGACTTGTGCAGGACAGGTCTTTGCTGATCATGCTCAAGTGCTCTTGCAACAGGGACACCAACTGTCTCAGGCCATGACCAGCTTTGGCGAGGAACTGAACGCCAACATCAGTTTATGGTGTAATTCCTCAGCACAGAGCGAATACCTGCCCTTACTGCTGCCACAATATCTGGTTAAAAATTCCCATATCCAGATTGATTTAAAAGAAGCAGAAAGCAATGACATCATTACAGCTTTAAACAACGGTACTGCCAAACTCGGACTAATCTCGAGCTTTTTCCCTGCATTTGAATTACAGACACTGGAATTTGCAGATGATCCTTTGGTCCTGATCTGTCCGGAACAGCATGATTTAAGTCATATTCAGGCATTAAAATTAGCAGACTGTTTAAATTACCCCTTTGTCGGTTTGATGCAATATCACTCATTACAGCAGTCGATTGAAACCCAGGCCCGTTTGCTGAACTGTGAGATTCAATACCGCCTGCGTTTACCGAATTTTGCAGCGGTTGCCCAAGTCGTGGCCAATGGTGTAGGCATTGCCATCATGCCAAAACGCGCCGCGCAACGTCTGGCAAAACTATATGCATTTAGGCAGATCAAGCTGGATGGGGACTGGGCTAACCGCAAACTGTTATTGGCCGCAAAAAATTTTGATGAACTCAATACGACTTATCGGCACTTCAGCCAGTTTTTAGTTTCTGCAGATCTACAAAAGATTCTGGATTAAATCCAGCCGAATTGATGCAGCATCATATAACTGCCCAGGACCATCAGGCCAATAAAAAATACCGTCCGGAATTTCTGTTCAGGAATACGATAGCGGATTTTCTTGCCGAACCACATCCCGATCAGCGCAGGAATGAGTGCAATCGCTGACATCGTATAATCAGTCGGGATATCTTCAACAGGATTTTGATGCAGAAAGATGGCCAGACATACAGTCGAGGTGGTAAATACCAAGCCTAAAGCCTGAACCAGATCGTCACGTTTTAAATGTAAAGTCTGTAAATAAGGCACGACCGGAATTACGATGACACCGGTCGCCACGGTCAAGGCTCCGCCCAGATAACCCATCATCGGAGAGAGCCATGTTTCATGCCGGCTCAAATCTGGCATTGTTCTGGCGTATAGACCGTAGAGACCATACAGGGCCAGCATTCCTCCCAAGAGGGCTTCACTATGAAATTCAGCATGACCTAAAGTCGGAAAAATACTCCATACTGAACCTATGATGATACCGGTCAGCAGTAGCCAGAAACGGCGGATTAATTGCAGGACATGACCTTCGGCAAATAACTGCCAGAAATTGGTTAGCAGTGAAGGTACGATCAGTAAGGTCGCGGCCTGAAAAGGACTCATAAATATGGTCAGCAAACCCATAGATACTGCAGGCAGGCCTAAACCAATCGTGCCTTTAATCAGAGGCCAGCCAGAGCAAAAACAGCAATAACGAAAGCAATCATCCGATAGCCCTAAATTTATTTAGAACCATGGTATAGATATTGCTGATAGAGAAAAATCAGGTTTTTAAGAAGACAGCCTCAAGCAAATCTTGAGGCTCGAGTTTGATATGCCAGAAACCATCATATTCATCAGCAGAAATTGAATCTGAACATCACTTAAGGACGAAACTCTTTCAGTTCACGTTGAATAAAGTAATGGAACATTTCACGGTACAGATGTTCTATAAATTCCTGATCAACGCCCTGCTTTTGCGCCAGAGCTCTCACATTTTCTACAATCTGCTCCATACGTTCGGGTGACTGCAAATCGGTCTCGGTTTTCTTGAAACGGGTCGTTTGATCAACATAAAATTGACGCGCAGCGATCAGCTCAACTAAAGCTGTATCAATGGCATCGATCTGGTGACGTGCATGTTGTAATGATTCAGCTTTGATCTTTTCCATGTTTTTTCAGTTCACTTTCAGTTTGATTATTACTCTTCTCTGCACACGACAAAAAAACAAAAAAGTCTGTTAAAGCAAAGGCATAATAGTAATTTTTAAGACGAATCAGA
>NZ_JAYWYX010000033.1:0-26531 GCF_048147925.1 Acinetobacter sp. 226
ACCACTTACCCAAGTTACGCCTTAAATTTGACTCAATTAGGGGCGCTTTGCATTTCAAATCTTTGTGCAACAAAGCCGGTCAACGAGAGCATCCTCTCAAACGATTACTTGTGCATTAGATCGTTTACAGATGAGCCATGCTTATAGTGTGACATTTGATAATGGCAAGGAATTTTCCGAACACAAAAGAATTACTGATGCTGGCATAGAGACGTATTTTGCTGATCCTTACAAGTCTATTCAGCGAGCTAGAAATGAAAATACGAATGGTTTAATCCGTCAATATCTGCCAAAATCATCATCGTTTGATGACGTGTCAAACGAACAAATAGAGCAGATAGAATTTGCACTCAACCATCGTCCTAGAAAAACACTAGGTTGGCATACACCGAGTGAAGTTATGGCTGGTTTTTATACTGTTGCACTTGCCGCTTGAATCCGCCCGTTCTTGATCTGAAAGCTGCTGTACTTTAACTGGATTTTGTTTATCCAGATATTTTTGATGCCAAACACGTAATGTTTCAGGAGTACAACCAATCTTGGGTGCAATAGCTGTGATTGCAGCCCAAGTAGAAGGATAATCTTTTTCGGATTCAATCAATAATTGAACCGCTCTATCTCTGATTTCAGGGGTATATTTAGGTTTTTTCATCGGAACATTCTCTCAGGAAAGTTAGTCTCCGACAAACCCGGTACGGTTCATCCTTCCTTCCAGTCACCTAAGCCTATAATTTTTTTGTTTTCTAAGATGCTATATAAATTTTCATCAGAAAATGATTGATCATCTGGATGTATTTGCATATGCCAATATGTTGTCATTATTTACCCCTAATTTTTGAAAACTATCTAAAATTAATATCCCAAAGCTTTGAGATATCTAGACAATCTTTTTAGAGATTTATCCAAATGCTCTTCATCATTAGCTACACCTTTTTTTAGAACTTCAATTAACGCAGGGTTCTTTGACAAAGTGATATGAAAATCATCATAAATCGGCAAAGTTTCATTCTTAGCATAACTAATAGAAGCACATAACAAACTAGCTAAATCTAATACACGATGCATAGGCAATTCTTCTGATTGTCGAGACCACTTTTCGCCAGTGTATCTCCAGACTTTTGCAGACAAATCCATTTCTTTAGGATTACTCCATTGCGCTAAACCAATAGACAAGCCCTCAGCATCTGTTTGATTGGTAAATTTGCCATCTAATTGAGTGTAATCTTCTAATTTTACAATCGGTTTGTGTGATAAATGATTTGGTATATCCACGTTCTCAACCTTATTTACTAAAGTGTTTACTAAAATATTTAGTAAACTAGTTAGTAGCTATGTTACTAAAGTATTTACTAAAGTAAAGCTTATTTTTAACACTGATTTAATATAATGGCCATTATGGGAAATTAACGTAATAATCAATGGATAATGGCTCGACATATCTAGATGATCTTCAATAGTTTAAAATCCTTGATTCAGTACTTAGTTAAAAACTATAGAAATCTAAAACATCTACTGGAAACTCATTTTTCAGAAAATGACGATGGCTGTGTCGCGACCCTTTAAAAATAACATTATGTGTGGAAATGAACTCTAAGTTAATAAAATTTATTTAATAAAAACAACAACTTATTTATCAAATGACAACCAATTTAATGCACAAAAAATGTTCAAAGAACCTAATCATTTTTTAATTTTATTTGAGTTTTTAAAATCTACTAGAAAGCTTTTAGGAACTATTTGTGTGATAAAATATTACGTAATAATCATAAGTTACGTAACTTGAATAAGTTGTTAAGGGAATTGTTGCCTAGTTATTTCTTTGTTATTTTATGAGTTATAAAAATCTATAAAAAAATTTTAGTAATAATTTATAAGAGATAAGGTTACGTAACAATCATAAGTTACGTAACTTAAATAAGTTATTACGGAAGTTGTTGATTAACTATTTCTTTAATTTCTTCAGAGCTTTTTGAAGCCAAATTTTCTAATGCAATTCTAACGATACTTGATCTACTAACACGAGCATTTTGACTTTTAACTACCAGTTCATCAATTAACTGATTAACTTCATCATTCAAAGAAAATGTACATCTAATAAATTTTTTCTCTTTGGTTTCTAAAGCTCTTACCCTTTTTTCAGCCCCAGATATGAATACTTCTGCTAACTGATCTTCTGGAGATATTTCAACTTTCTTTTTTAAACCGTTTAATCCAGCCATGATTAAATTCCTAAAAATTCATTAGCTATATTTTTAATCTCTGCTTTTGCTTTTTGATCACTATTTACTTCAAAAACAGAAAGGCCATTTTCATCAGCGTCATCATAGACATTTCTATTAGTCGTAATCGCATTTAACGCATTTATACCAAATGATTTACATGCATCTTTCGCATCTAAAATTCTTTGAACTTGTGATGGTAACGTTGGACATTGTGTAATAATTGCTCTTGCAATAAGATCTGGATTGACAGTTTTAGCTAATTTTAAAACTTGTTCCATATGTGCTAATGTTTTTAAATCCCTTCGTTTTGGTCTAAAAGGTAATAACATATGAGTAGCTATTGTCATTGCAGAACGTAAAGCTTCTGAATCTTGCCCACCAGCATCAATTACAATATCCTGATATCTACCTTGCAGATCTTTGAGAACTGAGCGGATATTGCCAGAAGCTTGAACTGAAGGAATATCTTTTAAATCATCATTATCATCACGTTCTTTTATCCAATCAGTTGTTGTTCCTTGAGGATCTGCATCTAATAAAAGGACATCCCTATTTTTTGTTTGAAGGTATACTGCTAAATTTTGAGATAAGCAGCTTTTTCCAGCACCGCCTTTTTCACCACCAACTAATATAATCATATTTTATGTAAGTTACGTAAGTTTAATAATTTAAGTAATGTAAAATGATTTCATGTAAAAATCAACTATCGTGATAAAAAAATAATTTAAAAGTTATCCACAAGTAAGGTTCTTTTTTATTATTTTATATATATTTTAAATTTATTATTTATATAACAGCTGTAACTATTGATATCAGGGGAATACAAAGAATTAAAGTGGACAGATTCCTACCAATAAGTGGACGGATTCCTACCAATAAGTGGACAGATTCCTTTATATAAAAGGACAGATTCCTTTATATAAGAGGACAGATTCCTTACATAAATGGACAAATTCCTTTCAAAAAAAACACTTCCGTTTATGGACGTTAAGTAGTATTGTCCATATATTGGTAATCAAATTTTTTAGCACTAACATATGAGCAATGTAATCTATAAAGATAATAATTTAATTGAAGCTTCCTATGCACTAAATCTTTCAGAACAAAGATTAATTTTAATAGCAATTCTTGCTGCCCGTGAGATTGAAAAAGAATTAACGGCCGAGACTATGTTAACGATTCATGCCTCGGAGTATATGAAACAGTTCAAGCTTGGCCGACAATCAGCATACGAAGCATTACAAGCAGCATGTGATAATTTATTTGAACGTAGGCTTACTTATAAAACAATAGATCCTGTTACAGGAAAAAAAGCAGTTTATAAGAGTCGATGGGTATCCAAAGTAGGTTATGTCAAAGAGGCTGCATGTGTGCAGTTGATATTTGCGCCAGATATCCTTCCGCTTTTCATTAAGCTTGAAGAAAAATTTACTAGATATGAACTTAAGCAAATTTCACAACTTACCAGTGTTTACTCTATTCGATTGTACGAGCTTTTAATACGTTGGAGATCCACAGGTAAGCTTTATGTCCCTATAGCAGATCTTAGAGAGAAATTAGGCTTGCTAGAAGATGAATACTCTCAAATGGGAGATTTTAAAAAGCGCGTTCTAAAAGTTGCTATAGAACAAATCAATAAATTTACTGATATTGAAGTTACTTATACCCAGAAAAAAGAAGGTAGGACTATTACTGATATAGAGTTTACTTTTTTTGAAAAAGATACCGTTCTAATACTCAGTGATAGAGCTCCAGAAAATTTATATAAATTAACAGCAAAGCAAATTTCATATTTTGCGCAAAAACTTTGCGATATTGATGACAATCCAGATTTTGGACGTGCTTTTGGAAAGATAGGCGAAACACAAGAAGATTTTCAGGAAAGAATTGAAGCCGAATTAACAGATCAAGAGAATGTTAAAAAATATTTTTCACATCTATTAAATGTTGGTTATAAACCAAAAAATGGGAAGCAAAAATAGTTACTGGATTGCTCACAGTATCCTAAACATGAGATAGCCTTCATTTTGAAGCGGCTCAAATGCTTCTGGGCTCATACCATCCAGATGTGAAGGCGCCTAATTCGATTGTAAAATATTCGATATAATCAAACACATCCGCACAGGCTATTTCTCGTGTTTTATGGCTCATCTTTTTAATATCCTAAAAAAAAAGGGATACAGCAACAGCATTATCCCCCAACATGAGCTGTATATTGCGCAAGGTGGCGACTCATACTCTGAACCAAATTATGTTTTTGACAGAATTTCTCCCAGTCCACGCTACTGTATTGTAAGCCGTGATCTGAATGTATGATCCAGGTTCATTTGATCTACGTTACTATACAGCCATGGGAAGTGCATCCAAAACGATATTCTTGGTATGAGTGGGTTTTATTGGCAACCGAGGAATTTTTTCGAATATAAATCAAGAACTCCAGCCAGATATAATCAGCCTTGCCAATTTTATAAATTACGCAAGTTACATAACTTATGATGCTTATGCAATCCGGGTGCTGGGTAACCAATTCTGGATCATAAGCAGCTAAATACAGCTGTTTAAAGAGATAGATTTCTGCAATAGGTCAAATGTGAAAAACACGCGTACGTGTTTAGAGAGGCATAAGTGGACAGATTCCTGACACGTAAATTACGCAAGTTACATAACTTATGATGCTTATGCAATCCGGGTGCTGGGTAACCAATTCTGGATCATAAGCAGCTAAATACAGCTGTTTAATCTCATAGAATTCTGTAACTCAACCCAGAACTATCAGATCAGACAAAGCTGTCTCACTGCCTGATTTATCCATATTATCAGCTATTATAATGTCGTATTTTTGCTCGACAAAATGTCGTATTTTTGCTAGTTTAAAGGTATGTGAAAACTGATGTATAAGGGAGATGCGATGACAATTAAAGCGAAAATGCAAATGCGCATCAAACGCTCAAAACGTTATGTTTTTATGCGTGATGATTTTAAGGACATTGCGAATTATGACCAAATTGGAAGAGTTCTGCGAAACTTAGTTCAAGAAGGTGAGCTAATCAAAGTTGGTTATGGTATTTATACCCAAGCAAGAAAAAACCAAATTACCGGCAAAGTAATGCCAGCCTGTCCAGAAGGTGCGGATGCAGTGATCTTAGAGGCATTAACAAGATTGGGTGTGCGGGTTACGTTGGGTAAGGCTACGGAAAAATATTTATCTGGTCAATCCACCCAGATCCCAGCCTTTACTCAAATTAAAACCCCGCGTCGTTTTACACGCCAATTGTCTGTAGGTCGTAGCCAAATTAATGCCTGATATAAAAAATCTGTTTGCAGATGTCGCTGATGCGCTTGGTATTGGTGCAACTTCTATTGTTGAAAAAGATTACTATGTTGTCGAGTTATTGAGACTATTAGAGTCTCTAGAATTTGAAACGCATGACTTGGTTTTTGCTGGTGGAACTTCTTTAGCTAAAGCAAATATTCAGTTAAATAGGATGTCTGAAGATGTGGACATTAAAATAGTTCCAAAACCGGATATTGCATTAAGTCGCTCTAAAGCTAAAGTTGTACGTAAACAATTGCTTCATCAAGTACAAGACAAAATCTCTCAATCTGATTTCTTTAAAATTGAAGAGGAACCAGTTGTCTGGGATGAATATCGTTATATGGAATTACTAATTCGATATCCTCAGCATTTCAATCAAGCTCCCTGTTTACGACCATTCATTAAATTGGAATTAGTTGAAACAGACTTGCTTGAGCCTTTTGAATCTAGAAGTATCACCTCGTTTGTGTATGACTTGGCTAAGGAAGGGAAGCCTGTCGATGCTTTTCCCTCCGTCACAATTGTCAGTACCAGTATCGAGAAGCTGATAGCAATTTTAAGGCGTACAGCGGCCTTTGCTAGAAATGCTGAAAGAGCTGATGATGAATCATTAGTTCGACATGTGTATGACTACTTTAAAATTACCTATGGTAAACGACAAGATTTTGTTTATTTAGGGCACTTAGCTACTAAAGTTATAAAAACTGATATTGAGCGTTACGGTCGTCAGCATACTCTTATGGTTGAAGACCCGATTGCTGAATTGTTATTTGGTTTAAATGAATTAAGTCGTAATCCACTCTATAAAGCCAGGTTTAATAATTTTGTTGTTCCTATGGTGTTCGGGGACGAACAGATAACATGGCAGCAAGCCTATTCACATTTTCAGGACTCAGCTCAACAGATCTTCGCTAACTTAAAGTTGTAAATGTAGAAAAGCAATTAGCTTTTTTGTATAAACCTATGCTGAAAAGTTGATGTAGCTTTAACTTTGCAATCTTTAAGCAACAAAGCATCTATTTACTTCCCTTATGAAGTTTTATAAAGTTACGTAACTTTATAAGTTATACTGTGGACTCCAGTCTACAAAATAGATAGCTATTCATAGCGAATTAATCATATTTTGAGTTTTCTTGTATAGTCACATTTTGGGTAGCTATTACATGCCATGAATGGTCCATATTTACCATTCTTTTTCCAAAGCCGTCCTTGTCCGCATTTCATAGCGAATTAATCATATTTTGAGTTTTCTTGTATAGTCACAATTTGGGTAGTTATTACATGCCATGAATGGTCCATATTTACCATTCTTTTTCCAAAGCCGTCCTTGTCCGCATTTTGGACACAGCCATTCAGGTGGTATGTCACAGTTGATTTTTTTATGTTCATCTTGTGGTATATGAATAAACTCTTTGAGATTTTTGTCTTTGGTAATTTCTTCTAAAAAAACTGAACCACGCTCACCAATTAAATAAACCTTTTCCTTTGCACGAGTCAGTGCAACATAAAACAAGCGACGTTCCTCAGCAAAAGCATATGTTTCAGGTTGTGGTAAAACTAAGTTCAAAAGAGGATCATCTTCCTTTTCAGAAGGGAATGCACTGCCACCTTTATTCAAACCTACCAAAATTACATAATCTGCTTGCAACCCTTTAGACGAATGGATTGTTTTAAATTGGACAGTACAGTTTCTGCATAATGGCTGTACATTACCTAAATTAGGCTTATGGTGGTTATACCGACCTAAAATATAAATAGATTTTTTCTTTGGATTACCTGCGTTAGCTTCATTGATATCTGAAATGATTTTAACCAGATAATTAAGTATATCTTCATTCTTTGTAGAAAAGTTTATTTCAACGACTTTGCTGGTGGTTTGGTCAATGGCTTTGACCACTTTTTGCATTTGTGCTTTATTTTTTTGAATGAAACTACTGGCAATATTGGCAATACCCTGATTGGAACGGAATGTTTGAGTCAACTGAGTTTGTTTAGTATAGCCGAAGACTTTTTCAAACTGAGTGAAAATACTGATGTCTGAACCTGCAAAACGATAGATCGCTTGCCAATCATCACCAACACAAAACAGTTTTGCTTCAGGAACTTGATTTAATAACGCCTGAATAAACCGTGCCCTTGACTGAGATGTATCCTGAAATTCATCAACAATAATCAGTTTGAATGGACTTCTATATTTATTTTCATTGACCAGTCTGGCAGATTCAATCAGTAAGTCATCAAAATCACACTCTTTGTTTGAGCTTAAAGTTCCTTCATACTTTGCATAAACTTTTGAAAATAATTCCAAGAATAAGCTTTGACGTAATGTGAGGGATGGGTTTTCCAATAGCTTAATCACACTGGCTTGATTGGACTTATAGTGGCTTAAAAAACTGCCGTAAAGGTCATCAGCATTCTGTTCGTAGATGGAGAATGCTTTGGTATTAATGTCATTGAGACTACGCGGTTGAAATATTTGCCCACGTGTTTGAAGTTCATATTCCAGCTTTTTGAACATCGAACCTGTAATAAATTCATGAAAGGTGGTACTGATTAAATCAGTTTTATACTTCTGGTGGGTTTCCGACTTCCATTTCATTTCGTCCAGATATTTTTGTCCAAAATGAGCAGGCGGTTTGCCGTTTTGATCCACGGCATAATGTTCTAAATACAGATTAATATCTGGGAAATAAAAATCGGGTTTGTACTGACGATAATTTTCATTTGCAGTTTCATGTTCATAAGCACGTTCATACTCGTAGGGAATTCCTTGGCTGTACAACCAGTTGGCAATGGCTTTTTCACCATGAGATTTAACGAGTTCACCTTGGTAGGTGACAAAACCATCTTTGAATCTGTCAAAGGATTGTTTTTGTGCTTTTTCCCATTCACTTTGAGTTTTGAATGCAAAAGGCGAGAGTGGTGCTTTTGAATAGGCTGTTTTGAATAAAAGATATTTTTCCTGAAAATCAGAATCAGTTTCATTCAACTGTTGAATGATTCGATTGAGTAATGGTTGAGTCTTGCCTGCATGCTCAGAGACGGACGGGCTTTTGCTTGTGGCTTTACCGATTACTCTTACTCCAAACTGATGAAAGTTTAGTGCTTCGATTTTCGTATTAAACTTCTCAAGAATATCTTTTAGTCTTAAATTGATTCGCTCGTTAAGTTCTTCACCAGCATTTCTGTTGAATGCTAAAACCAATATTTCTTCAGGCTTATAAAGACCTGTTAAAAGTGCATAGCCTACTTTCCCAACAATGGTCGAGGTTTTGCCCGAACCTGCCGCAGCCACCAATAAGTTGCGATCCTCAAAAATAATTGAAGAAATACGCTGTTCTTCAGTGAGAGGTGTACTTTCTACCTGATCAAAAAAATCCTTAAATGCAACTAATTCACTGTCAATGAAACGTTTATTTTTGGAATCAATGGCATGGTTTGCTTTGATGGGAAGCTCGATAAACTGTTTTAGCTGTTCAAACAAACCTTGTTGAAATGGTTCAAAGACAAAGGACTTGTCTCGTTGAATTAGTCTGTTGAATCGATCAATTTCATCTTTTGATCTTTGAGTAATATCTGCTTTGAATAGTTGCGCAAAATGATGGGATAAATAACGGTTTTGTTGAATGAAGTCTTGGTATTCGAATAAATAGGGGAGCAGTGTTGTTTTAATCTGTTCAGCATTTCTTTGGTTTTTTAGAAATTCAGCATCATTGTAAATTTCAGTCTGAAGTTTTTCTGCTTGAGCATTAAACAGACCTTTAAACAGATAATTCTGATCCTGTGTTTTCAGTGTGACTGTAGACCACATCCATCCTTTACGGATATAGGCTTCTAAGACCTGCTCAGGGTTAAGTTTTACAATAGCGCCATCAAGTTCAAGTGTAAGCTCAGGAAATTCATAGTTTATGCACCATTTGGTTGAACCTGCAAAAATATAGCTAAGTAAACTTGGTTGAATTTCCATAATGCCCTAAAGAAAAAATTATTAAAATAATGAAAGATTTGCGAGTAATTATAAAGTTATGAGATATTTTTTTCAGCAATAAGTATGGCTTTGTTGCACAAACACTTAAAAGTTAAAGTGCCTTTGTACGCCACGATCAATTCTATAGCCCTGTGAAGCAACAAATTTCGATTCACTTAGATACTGATGTTCTTGCATTTAACGAGACTGGCATCTAATCGAGTTGTCGTAAAATTTAAAACATGCTGCCTACGATAGCTCAATTAAAAATATTTGTGTAGATACCTATGCCTTGGGGGTAGAACTGGCTGTTTGCTGGCTCGCTACGCAGTGGTCAGCGAGCAGCGAACATGATGACCCTGATCCAGTCAGCAAAGATGAATGGGCTGTATCCATATGCCTATTTAAGTGATGTGCTGAAAAGGTTGCCGACAGATAAAGTGACCCAAATAGAATTACTGCGACACCGCTGGGAACCTGAACCCAATTAAAAAATAGCGATGGGGTTCAGCGGATGCTTACCAAAATTTGAGGCGAGGCACATGATTTTCTGCTCAATTTAAACTGTTTTAACAGCATATCGATCAGTTTGATAAGCTCAAAGATTTACATCTTAGGCGGCTTGTTCACTTGCTTTTTATGACTGGATTTAATGATGTTTTGTTGAAACTGTTTATGGAAATTGAGGGGTTGTAACTAATATAGTGGGAGAGTTTGCAGAATATTAGATATTTTAAAATTATAAGTATTTGAATAATATTATTATTGTGATTATTAACTAAAAAATCTTTAAAAGTAAATAAAAAAAATGTTATAAAACTTTGTATGTTAATTTTTGGTCATTTTAGTATGATTTTTGCTCAGTCAGCAAGCAGCACTGCCCTCTTTCTTTATCAGTTCGTTCTTCCTTTCGTTACCAGAACACCAAAGCTACTTAAGTTGAAGCAGAAAGTGGAGAGTCTGATGAAACAGGAACCAGGCAAGAATAAAAACAAACAGAAGGAGTTTGAAAAATGCTATGTGAAGATCTGGGGGCAGATTATCAAGATATTAAAAACTGACAGTGCCGTGCGTGCACATGTGCATTACCTGCCACAGCTGCAGTTGATCCGTGAGCTTGGTATTTATATTGAACCAGAATTTCAGGCTAAAGTTTTTGGTCAGTCTGGATCACTCAGTGCGTATTTTTTGATAACGTTTTTTAACTTGCGCAATGAGGAAATCAAAAAACAAGTTAAAGAGATTCTGAAAATTAAGCGTCAGTGTGATCTTAGTCCTGAAGAAAAAATTGAATTGTGAGTCATGAAACGTGGCAAAAGTACAATCTTTAGAAAACTATCTGCAATCTCATCTCACTGCTGAAACGCAAGAATGTGAGAAATTAAATAAAGCAGACAAAAGCGATAGTGAGAAATTGCGGGTCAACTTCGCGATCCTATACTTGCAACTACAGCAAACTGTGACGTTCACAGAATTTTCTGAATTATCTGTAGATGATTTACTCCAAATTGAGAAATTGAAGCTTAATGCAGCTAAAGTTTATACCTCGATTGTGAGCGCCCGACAACTAGGCAAGGATTATCTATTTGCGGCATTCACTTATTTTGCTACGTATGTCTCTGAACAGCTGGATGAAACCGGTTATTTGCTCTTGCGGGTCAGTTATTTGTTTTACAAGCAATATCAGGCGATTTGTCCGTTAACGGCTTCTGACGCCAAGCAAAAAGAAATCTGTGATTTGTTGCGCTACATTTGTAAACCGCTGGTTGAGCTTGGTCTGCAACAGCAAGAGGAAAGCAGTGAGGAAAGCAGTGAGGAAAGCAGTGAGGAAAGCGACAGCAGACGATTACTGCAACGCTATTTAGATTTTATGTTGAATCTGGTGCAGTTCAATAAGGAAATTTATGAGAATTGGACGGAGTTTATTCAGGATTTTTCTTTAAAAGAGAAAAAATTTTCCAACTACTTGCGTGCACTAACCATCATTTTTAAACGTCTGGCCGACAAAAAAATCGTGTATCGAAAAATACACAGGAAAATACGAAGAAAACGCATACTGCAAAGAATAAAAGCTAAAAAACGGAAACCGAGAAAACCAAGACCTAAAAAGCTGAAACCTGTGCCGGATTGGCCCTCGCAAGAAGAGGAAGTTGAAAAGGACTACCCGTCGCAGGGGAAGATCACTTTATCTTATTTTCCGGCTGATATCACGTTTGATCCATGGATCGTGATAGATGAAGAGGGCGAGATCGATGCGATTGAACAAGGTTGGCAGATCGAAACCACAGATCCGGGAACTGGTCGTTTTTTTAGATTTGTAAATGAATATGCGACGCATATGTTGCGACATCGACAGCGTCGTTTACAACCGCTGGTGACCAACTCTTATTATATGAGTCAGGATGTAATTCAGCATCTTTTTTACCTGTTAAATGGCGAATTAAATAGCCAAGATCCGGACAGTTCTGCCATGGCTGCCGCCTGTTTACTCAGCCTGAGCAGTGGCTTGTCACCTGTTGCACTCCTGAACTATGAACAGCTGATTGAAAAGGGGGTGCTGCTGAAAACGGGGAGCGCCAAGCGGACGGAATATCAGGTGAGACTGTATCTGGCGATTACTCAGCAAAAAAATGAAAGTTTAATGCCACATCAGTTGAATCATATGGTATCTCATGAGCTGTATTTGTCCAGCAGCTGGTTTGAATATCTACATTTACGTTGTAGTACTTCGCCTGTGACGGTGCAAGAGGTCAATCAATATCTGAAAAAATGCATAGCAGGACAACAGCTTGGTTCAATCACTGTCGAAAAGTTACAGGCACAGTTGTACTTCCATGTTTTTCACCACACGTTTAATGAATATATTGCACATGTGCTGTCGGGTAAAGATAGTTCTCATGATCTTCCCGGCAGTTTTTACGGAGGGGTTGCAAAGAAGCAGCTGAATGAGAAGTACCGGATTTATCTGAATACGCTGTGCAGACCGGACACGGAAGCCGAGATCAAGATCGTCGAGCAGCAGTTTGAAAGCTCGAGTGAAGCGGATACCACCCGGCTGGGGAGTCAATTGGCCCTGACTCCGGATTTTGTGTCTGATTTCTTCCAGCAGCTGCATAAGGTCTGTCATGAGAAAATTCAGTTGCATCAGCACTTGATCGAGCGGATCAATGCCTACAGTTTGTGGATGTGGCATATCAGCCTGTTATGTTTAACACGACGTCCGCAAGAACATTTGTTGGGGGAGTGTAGTGCTTATGATCTGGATTTAAGACTGCTATATGTGAATGATAAAAAGAATAGCCAATCACGTAAGGATGGGCGTTTTATTCCGTTAGCGAAGTTTTTTACTCAGGCGTTTAAGCATTATCTCGATTTCTTAAACAGTGTGGTCACTCACTATGCTGACTTACTGAAATTTGTCTTCAAGAAAAATTTCACCCTTGAAGATCTGTTTGGCAAGGTGATTGTCTATCCGGGAAGCCTGCCGGTGACGGCTCAAGCATGGGACAGTCCTAAAATCAGGATCAAGCCTCTTAGCCGAGCTTGGGTGAATGAAGCGTTGTCGCGCTATGCCTCAGCGCCTATTTACAATAACTGGCTGCGCCATTTTGCAATGAATATGCTGATGGATCATGGAGTGGCGTTTAATGTGATTCAGGCCTTGTACGGCCATGATCAACGCGATCAGGAGCTGTTTTATCGTTATTCCTCAGCCTCCTTGTATCAGTATATATGCCATGTCAGTCAAGGCATCGATGAGATGATCAAGATATTGCAGGTTGAGCATTTATCCAGTCCGATGCCAAAAAAGGATAAAGCACATGACAAAGCATGATGTGATTGCTACGTATATTGGTGAGCAAGTTGAACTGACTTTTCAGCAGATGCTCCAATCGATTGCAGGGCGTAAAAGAAGTACGACAGATATTGATAAAGGGCTTGAGAAAATCTGGCTAGATTTTCAGTCAGCGCTGAAGAAATTTTTGAAGAACCATAAGCTTAGCACGGCAACACTCCGAGCCCCTTATCTACAACAGAGCGAAGCCTATTTTTTTCAACTGAAGGAAGACTACCTGAGCGAAACGCAAGAGGCTTATCCGATTAAAATCATGTCCCTGATATATGAAAATATCAAGCAGCAAGTCGAAGCGGATTTTAATAATAAGATGTCGGATGTCATTAAAAAAAATCAGGGTAATACGCTTGAAATCGATAGCGAAATTGAGAAAATTTGGGTGGATTGTCAGGAAGAAATCAAGGCATTTTTAAAGGAAAGAAAGATTGCCACGGTCGCGCTGAGAGCCCCTTATTTACAATGGGCTGAAGACTGTTTGATTAAGCGTAAAGAAGCTTATGAAAGCGCGTCGGAAGATGCTTATTTGATTAAGATTCCATCAACCATTTATCATCAGATTGCTCAGCAAGTGGCCTTTACTTTTCAACAAATGAAGGAGGCTATTGCAGGACAGAAGGACAGCCAGCAGGATGTCGATGACCAGATTGCCCGAATCTGGGCGAATTTCGCCAAAGGACTGGAGACTTTCTTAAGGAACAAAGACTTCACCACTCGTGCCAAGCGCAAACCGTATATCAAACACAGTGAAGCCAGTTTTTTAGCCTGTTTAGAACAGTATCAGAATGAGGAACACCAGCCTTATCCGATTAAGCTGCGTCCTACGACGCTGTTTTCTGATCCTCCACCGCGGCAGATTCTCAGCACTGAAGCCAGACTGCGGTTGGGACAGCAGCATTTTCATATTGCCAGAGGACTGAAAGCGTATTGGCGTAGCGAGACATTGCAGATGCCAACAGCACAACAGTGCTTGGGTCATCTGTATTTAAGTCTGATTTATTGTTCAGGCTGTAGTGATCTCACTCAGCTGGTCGCCATCGGCAATCGTCTGCTGGAGGAGGAGAAAGAGAAGGAGAAAATGTGCCATCCGTTGTCTGGGTATTCAACACTGTATCGAAGTGACTATAAAAAAATTACCAATCCACTGGTTCTCAGTTACTGCATGCCACACCGCTATTACGGCAATGAGATTAAAGACAAGAAGATTTATCAGTGGCGGCATGTCTGGTTCAATCCTTATGCACAACTTTTTTTACACATCCTGAAACAGCAAGCAGAGGACCTGCAACCACAACATCCGCGTAAGGTGCTGGAAGCGATTCTGAGTGTGTTCGAGAATCTTAAAAAACAGCTCAAGGTCTCGGAACAGATTGCGGCATTAAAAAAAATCTTGCAATCCGAGGATCAGGATCTCATTGAGATCACTGCACTCAAGCCCTTTCAGCATGTCAACTTGGCGCTAGAAATCCATCCAGACTTGAGTCTGGATATGTGTTTAAGTGAAGTATTGCAGAATCATCTAAAAACCGTGTCTTTAACGGCAGAAGACCAAGGTGTAGCCTGGTTCAATACCTTGAAATCCACGAATGATCTTGTCAAAGTAGAATATGGGATCCTCCCGTTAGAGACTGAAACAGCCAAACCGGTGGTTATCACGGCACATCAGCAACTGAACGAGCTTCCATTTGAGTTGGATTTTTTTGAACAAGAGCGAGCCCCGGCAGGGAAAAATAAGCAAAGCCAAAGACAACGCCATCAGCAGCAGTTTAAGCAATGGCGCAATATTCAAACCCGGTTGAGTGTAAAGAAGGCAGCCTTAGCGGGCGACAATTATAAAGAATGCAATTTGATAGAAGCACAGTTAAGACTATTGAGCTGGATCTTTTATTTGAGAAAAGAAGAAAAAGAAAACGGCAAGAAATTAAAATTGAGTAGTATCAAGCGTTATCTGAGCAGTTTTGCGAAAGACTATTTCTTTCATATCTATATGTATGACAATGACCTTGAACAGATGAGTGTAGAGCACTATGAGCAATTGTATGCCTCCATCCTGAACCGCATCGATGAACGTGCTGAAACACAGCGTGAATACACAGACACTCGCACTCAGGGTCGGGCACAATATGCCTTTGGACGACTGAAAGATTTCCATGCTTTTTGCCAGAAAGAATATCCGGAGAATGTGCCAGCGGTCAGCAGCTTTGACCACAGTGATTTTCAACGTATCCAGTTCTGTCAAGCCAAGCTCATCAGCCCACAGCTGTTTATTCAATTAAAAAAAACAGTCATTCAGAAAATTGAGGCCTGTTCAACTCAAAAAGAAAAAGTCCATTTGCAGCTGTTGTTGCTAATGTACATCCTGGCTTATCGTTTGGGATGTAGACTCAATGAAATCCGGGGGCTGACGCTGGGTGAAATCATTTGTCCTCAACTGCTGTGGAAAGACGATCCAGGCAATCAAACGGTCGCCATACGCATCACCTTGAAAAATAATGTCTATCGACGACTGAAAAGCCAAAATGCGCAACGTCAACTCGATTTGAACGCGGTATTACTGGATGATGAACTGCAAGCGGTGAAAAGCTATCTTCTGCATTGTTTTCAGCAGCCGAATAATAAGAAGGCGAACGAGCAGTTGGTTTTTGAGATCGGTGGAGAAATCCTGAGCGAGCTGTATATCTCAAAAATGACCCGGCTGCTGTTCGATGAAGTCATCAAGCCAGATCACGGCTATACCTTCCACAGTTTCCGCCATAGTGCCGCCACTCATTTGGCAATCGCCTGGTTGGGATCGAAAGAAATGGTGATGACCTATACCGACTACAGCTGGCAGCAGGCTAAGTCTATGCGCAAGCATCTGTTCGGTGAACAGGCTATCAGGCATGAAGCGGTGATTCAGCATAAATGGCGTTTGCTGGCCGATTGGATGGGGCATAGCTCGATTGAACAAACGGCCTCACACTACCTGCATACCCTGGATCTGCTGGCGATTGATCGAATTTACAATACGCCCTGTGTAGTTCATCCTGCTGTTCTGAATAGGCATTATGATCGTGAAGAAACTGAAGCGGTGGATCTGAATCGCGACAGCCAACACCGAAAGTGCTTTGAACGTGAGCAACCGGTGTTGGGTATTGATCAGAAAGTACAACCTTATCTGATGCCCAAGATGCAATTCGAGCTGAAGCCATTATCCTACAAGGTCATCTACACGTATCTCAACACATATCAAGATGCAGAGATCCAAGCACCTCATATAGTGGATAACCTAGATATTTGGATTAAGCGTGCGCTTTGGCTTGCTGTAAAATGGCAAGTACCTTCATTCAGTAAACTTGGATGGAATTTGGACAATGCTGCATCGATCGAGAAAAAGTACTTAAGCGACCTATATGACAAGCAGATCAAAACCAAGCTGAAGCCAAAGAGCCTACAGCTATTTATCGCATTAAAAGATCTTTTAAAGGAGAAAGTTCTGTCGGCTTTAGCTGTATTGATTCAGCATGGCAAACTCAGAAGAAACCAGTTTTGTTTCCAATGTCGTTTTGATGCCCAGCAAAAGCCAAAAATGGATTGGGAAATGCAGGATTTTATCGAGGGGATGCAGCTGTTGTTACCTGAAGATGTCCAATTACAGTACGATAACTATCCGGTGGATCTCACGCAAAAAAGTCGTGAGATTCACGTCTATTTTATCGATCAACAAAGCAATAAAAACATTACATTATCCCTTGCATTTGATTTGCTACTGGAAGCTGTACAACACCCTTCCTTATGGGAATAGCCTAAGCAGATATCGTTCAATTTAAGGGGCCCAGGCCTTTGCTTTGTCAAAATCTGATTTGCCAAGCAAAGGCCTGGGTTTCCGCGAATTTGATTTTTTGTTTTAATTATTCTCATGATTTTAATTCATTGAGGCCCTTTCATAGAATTAAAAAATAAATGTAGGTAGTGCTTCAAAAAGTATGCTGCATAGATTTTGAGATAAATAGGCATCCTTGGGGGTATTGAAAATACAGGGATTTTTTCGGTTAAAATTTTTAAAAAATAAGCCAGCATTAAACTTGAAACACCACCAGAAAATGAAAAAAAGTCTAATTTGGTTTGACCAAAGAAAAAGATACCCATATGATAATTACGTTACAGCAAAATCTGTAATCGGGCGTGGAAACCTGAAAATTACTACAGAAGCATTAAAACCGCTTTAGCGGTTTTTTTGTGCTTATTATGCTTAGTTTGCCATTATGGTAGGCCAGGCAGGGCAGTCTATGACTGGCCGTCTTCTGTAGTGCGGTATTTCCACCCCTGTTTGGTCTACCTCCATCTCGTGGAAAAGATGGTTGTAGATAGTCAACTCTAAACTACAGGTACTAAACATGAAGATTTTATTATCTAATCCCCCCATTTCTCTTAGGTCTCTTTTGTTAGCGCTGACTGGATATTGACGGTCATTTAATTCACAGCTTTAACCAAATCGAACTATATACATTTTCAAATTTCGTACTTGAGCGAAAGTAGGAAAGTGTTGCCTGGAGAAAATAAGAAATGGGTTCTACACGACTATTGACCAATATTATTCAGCGTAAAGTCATGTTGCCAGAAGAAATGTCACCTTCAATGCAGCGTGACAATTTTGAAGTGGCACTGACTGATTTTGAAAAGCATCCAATCATCAAATGTTTATTTAAGGCGGATAACCAGCGTTCTACGGAATGTTGGAGCGTGCAAGAAATTGCAAACTTTATTGAGGATTGCACAGAAGATCAAAACATCAATTTATGCATTTTGTATTGGAAAGATATACACGGCAATATTTACATTATTGATGGAGCACATCGTCTTTCCTGTATCTATGCGTGGATTAATAGATATTTTGCGGATGAGCAAGT
Source organism: Acinetobacter sp. 226 (assembly GCF_048147925.1). Lineage (NCBI taxonomy): Bacteria > Pseudomonadati > Pseudomonadota > Gammaproteobacteria > Moraxellales > Moraxellaceae > Acinetobacter > Acinetobacter sp. 226. The sequence goes on from NZ_JAYWYX010000033.1 coordinate 18,248, forward strand.
CACTCAATCACCTAATTTCAATGATCCACAAAAACAAGATATTCGTTACCTCCGCAATTATTTAGGAGATCTCGCTGATTTTCAAAAAATTTGTACTGATGCCGAATTCGCAGAAAAAAAATCGAAATTAGGCGATATTAAAATCAGTTTCAGGCAGGTACTGGGAACTCCGGAAGATGCGCGACGGGTATTTCAATCGATTAACTCAGATACTAAACGTTTAGATAAATATGAGGAATATCACCTAAGAAATCGCGGTAGTGACGCGTATTATGCGATCTATGCCTGTTGTTATATCAATGACAATAAATCTAACCTAGAAGAGCTCCAATATACACGTTTAAATGAGTTGATTGAGTTAGGGGAGAGGATCCACCAGCTACTTTTTTCGACCATTTTATTAGACAATGAAATGAGTCATGGCAAAAAAATTGGCTTGGTCAATGAGCTGATGAATATCATTGCGGGTGATCAGATTCATAATATTATGAGTCTGAATCAGGGGGAGCGCGTTGAAAACCTAATGTCGCATCTGTTGACTATTCTTTGCAGAATAGCGACGCCTGTAAAAAATGCTGGGGTTCCGAGTTTGGGCTTACATCCATACTTATATTTTTATAAGGATCAGCGTTTTCAGATTACTTCTTTTCTTGCATGGTTTTCAATTGTGTATGAAATTCATGAAAGCCGCATGCAGATTCATCATCGAACGATTAGTTTCAAGGACTTCACCCGGGTACGCCGTAGTATTGAGTTCTTGATCGCCAATTTCCCCGTGGCGACCACCGAAACGGTCGGCAAGTTCGGCAGTGGTATCAAGGGCTATGATCGGCTACAAATTGTCTATAAAGCCTTTATTTGCTTAAGCTTGGAAATGGATGTTGATCTTGATGATGAGAAATGCCTGAATACCTTTATTCTGTCCATGTCTAAGGCCTTCAAGTACATAAACTTTAACGAGTTCTATGTCGAAAGGTTTTTGGGTGGTTATGATGATGCAGTAGTCAAGAATGTGGTGGGATATGTGGAGTCGATTAGTCCAATTTCTCGGTCAAAGCCAAAGGCCTTTTCGGCATTAACCAAGAGTCTGCTTAAGCACAATTTTCTGGTGGGTAATCATAACTTTTGCCTCATTTGTGATGGATTGATCTATCTTGATTCTACTGAATCGGATCATAGGATTGCCAAAGCCGTAGGTGGGCAAGGCGTTCTAGAGAATGGCCTGCTAGTTCATCCCATCTGTAATAGGATGAAATCAGATCTGAGCCTGGAAGAGATTAGAGCGGATTTGTTTGGTGAATTACTGTATTGAGCAGCAGAGGGGGTAAATTAATTTTCTAAAATTTATCAATGATTTAACTTTTGATATATTCAGCCAATGTGGTTGTTTTTAATTCACTTTAGAATCACAACCAGAAACTAGCTGTAGTTTCTGAATGACCGTCAAGGTCCTTAGTTTCGCCCATAGATTCCCTCTGTGGGCTTTTTTTTGATCAAAAATTGTATAGATGCCCTAAAATAAACCTTTTAGCATTTCATAAGCAATGAGGATTAAGGCTGAGACCATCAGCACAACAAAAATGAGTTCTACTCTAGTTAACATATTAATTCCTTTTACTTTTCACTTAATTTATATAGCAGTTAACTCGTAGCATCAATGAAATAACATAACATGGAAAATAATCAAAAAGACAGAATTTGGATTTTGATCAGATCTACTGTTTGCATGCTTCAACAGTAGCTTTGAATGTTTCACTTAAACTTTAAATTTTTTTTAAAATTGAATATTTTTACATCTAGGTTCTAAACTTTGATAGAATTAATTAAAACTTTAGATTTCAAGTGTAAACAATGAGAAGCGCTAATATTCGACGTGATGGCTACTTAAAAGTTCTGAATACATGGCAAGACCGTGATGTCATTAAAGTACTTTCAGGTGTGCGTCGCTCTGGAAAATCCACCTTATTGGCGATGTTTCAACAAGACCTAAAAGCACAGGGTGTACAAGCCGAAAACATCATTGCCATCAACTTCGAATTTATGGAATTTGAAGAACTCACCGATTACCGTAAACTACATGATTATGTATTGTCCAAAGTTGATAAAAGTAAAAAAAACTACGTTTTTTTAGATGAAATACAACATGTTACAAATTTTGAGAAAGTAGTCGACTCCTTATATGTTCGGGATTATATCGATTTATATATTACAGGCTCAAATGCATTCTTTCTAAGTGGAGAACTTGCGACTTTACTTACAGGACGCTATATCGAGCAACACGTTCTACCTCTGTCATTCCAAGAATTTAAACAGTGGCATATTGAAAATAATCCGATCATCCAACAATTATCCAATCGTGATTTGTATGCCATGTATACGCGCAGTAGTTTCCCTTATACGCTTGCCATGACTAGCCAGCAGGAAACTTATGATTACTTGCAAGCGGTTTATGCCAGTGTAATGTTTAAAGACGTTATTCCCCGTTTGAATACTGCCGATATTAACTCTCTCGAGCGTGTCGCAAGATATTTGGCAAGCGTGACAGGCTCACCTATTTCCATCAATAAAATTAAAAATACCTTTGTTTCAAGTGGGGTTAAGATTTCATTTGAAACAGTAAAACGCTATATTCAGGGCTTACAGGACAGTTTGTTATTTTATAGTGCCGCACAATTTAAAGTACGCGGGCGTGAGTTATTACAATCCTCTGAAAAATACTATTTAGTTGATGTCGGATTGCGCCGGATTATGTTGCCTGATGCTAATGCTGATCAAGGTCATATCTTAGAAAATGTGATTTATCTTGAGCTTGTCAGACGAGGTTATACGGTCTATGTAGGGCGGGTTGATGAATATGAAATTGATTTTGTTGCTGTCGATACTTTACAGAATTTAACTTATTATCAGGTGGCATTAGAAACGCTTAATGAGGAGACACTCACCCGAGAGTTACGTCCATTACAGAAAATTTCTGATTCGTATCCCAAGTATTTACTTACCTTAGACACGATAGGGACTGAAGCCAATTATAATGGTATTGTAAAAATGAACGCTCTTGATTGGTTGCTGTCTGAAAATAAGTAAAGTTGGGGGTAGGCATCGACACTACTATGTATTGATCAAAACCCAAAGACTTTTCAGCATTAACCAAGAATGTGATCAAGCATAATTTCTACTCCATTTGTGATGGATTGATTTACCTCGACTCGATTGAGTCAGATCATCATGATTGAGCTACAGTCGCTTACTGAAAGTAGCGAGAATTGCGCTGGAGTTTCTGAAGGATATTAATTCCTTAGTTTGCCCATTCATCCGTGTGGGCATTTTTTTTGATTAAAATACAATGCTGTTCTTGCTAAAAAATGACGGCACCCACCATAAAACACAATATTCCAAAAATAATCCAAGGCCATATCTTTGCCTTCGGTTGTTCTAAATTCTGAGGATTATATTCCGTGTGTTCTAGCGATGTCGGTTGTGGAACACGGGTCTTTTTAGAGTAAGGCTGGTGTTTAGAGTAAGATAGTCCCGTACCTGGAATGCCGACACTGGTTCGCGTACCTTTTTTCCCAATATTTAGAGAAGCACCAGGTTTGCCAATGCTGGCACTGCTGATGCCTTTATGGGTCAGATTAATTTTAAAACCCGGGAATAATTTAATACTTTTACGAAATCTAAAACCCATATTGCTCTCATTCTAAAACTTAGCTCAATTCACGCGCTATACCAGGATCCATGATCTGCTAGAGATCGTACTTTGACGGCTATCATCAGGATACTAGTATATTTTTTATCTGATGATTGCAATACTACCTTTAAATACCGTCAAAAATGTTTACTGTATATTTGCTGTAGGGTAATCTTAAAGCTGCTATTTATTGACTGATTGGTATATGACGACAGATAAACATGAAGTCCTGCTACGAATGCGAGCGATCGAGCTGCTTGCATACTGGGAAGGTCGTTTGGTTACCAATCGTTTGATGAGCTGGTTTGGACTTAGTCGACAGCAGGCTTCTGCGGATATCAAGCGCTATAATACGCTGTATAACCCCGATGCCTTGATTCATGACCCCTCCGTCAAGGGTTATGTGCCTAAAGCCAGCTTCCAGCCTGTACTGACTACAGCGCATATCAATGAATATCTCAATATGCTCTCGGGCTTGGTCAGTGAATCGCATGCCCTGATTGCGATGCCAGAACCGAATCTTGCAGCAGTTCAATTACCTGATCGCAGTGTACGTCCTGAAGTGATTCGGGAAGTTTTGCGTGCCTGCCGAAACCAAAACACTTTAAAAATGATTTATGCCTCGATGCAGAATCCGCAGTGGCATGAACGCATCATTTCCCCACACACCCTGGTGTATACCGGTTTTCGCTGGCATGTCCGTGCCTATTGCCATCAGAGCAAGCAGTTTAAGGACTTTTTACTCTCCAGAATTGATCGCACACCTGTTGTGGTGGCGATTGAGTCAGTAGACCCTGCTCAGGATCAGCAATGGCATGAAGAAATTGTACTGACGCTGATCCCTAATCCAAAATTGAACTCATCACAACAAGCGCTGGTCGAAAAAGACTTCGGCATGCCTGATGGCAGATTACAGATTCCGGTGAAAAAAGCCCTGGCTCACTATACTTTGCAGCGCTATCAGGCAGCAATCACGCTGGCTGAGGCGGATGATGCCTTGAAATATCCCTTGGTACTACAACGCTCAGATATCGAAAAGCTGTCGTCTTACCTGTTTGATCAGGCCTCATAGGAGATTGGCCATGTTAGAACAATTTCATTATGACAGTGACCTGATTGGTGGCTCCCTGATGGTGCGTGAAAGCCGGCTGATCGCTGATCTGTTATTACGAGAAGCGACTCCAGAACAATGGCATCAGGCCATTCAGATTGACAATATTCTGCAAAAAAGAACGCCTGCTTCAGCCCAACGTAACGCCACTGCCATTCGTAAGCGTCTTGAGCGCTTAGAGCCTGATTTCTGGAAAGCTTTGCGTGATGGGGATGATGAGCTGGCGACCCAGGTGGCTTTTTGTGGCGCACTGGAACGCAACCTGTTGCTGCTTGAGTTTATGGAAACGGTGATGAGGGATGCCTATATCTCTCAGGCGCAATACTTGGACAGTTATATCTGGTCAGACTTTCTGGATGAGCGCTCACAACGCGATCCGGATATCTGCGAATGGAAAGAGTCCAGCAAGAAAAAAATGGGGCAGGTGGTGTTTCGCATGCTGGCAGAAGCCGGTTACTTAAAAAGTACCCGTAAGCTGGAGTTACAGCGCGTGATCGTCAGAGCAGAGCTGCGTAGCCTGTTGGAAGAACATTATAAACAACGCATTAAAAGATCTATGGAAGTGTCGCTATGGACGCGGTAGTTGTAGAGGGGCAGCAATGAGTCAAACAATACATGAGCGTCTGAACCAGATTCCAGAGCGAATTCTTTCCACCGAGTTTCTCACCGGGCAAGGACTGGGCAATGAAATTGGCTTCTGGATTTTTGATTATGCACCTGAAGATGAGTTGAAAGTGCGCGAATATCTGCATTTTCTAGACGGGATGCTGGAGAAAAAACACAGTCAGCTGAAGGTGGTGAATATCAACCTGCTGCAAGCCGTGGTGGATTATCTGGCTGAGCGTAACTTCATCGATAAAGCCATTCAAATGCAAAAAGCCAAAGGCGATGAAGCGCTGCTCAAAGCCTTAAAGGGCCCACTGCATATGGATAAGTTCGCGCCTTATCTGGTGAGTAAATATGCCACCAATGCGCAAGATATTGTGTTGATGACTGGGGTTGGGTCGGTTTGGCCACTGTTACGTGCCCATCACTTATTGAACAGTTTGCATTCGTTACTGGGGCATAAGCCAGTGGTGCTGTTTTACCCAGGCTATTACGACGGTCAAGCGATGAGTTTATTTGGAAAAATTCCAAGCAACAATTACTACAGAGCATTCAGATTAGTGCCTTAAACACGGCAAATAGAAATAAGAATTCGGGGGAATGGATTGAGATGAACATTAAAGAACTTTTTTACAAGCCATTAGATCGTGCGATTAACGGGGTGGTCAAGGCAGACCAGAATGACAATACCACGGTATATCAGGAACTCGATGAATACGTGGTCACCAATGAGCTGGAAAAGCATTTTCGTGACTTTTTCCAGTCTTATGGCACAGACCTGAGCGATCCTTCGATTGCCAACCGAGTCGGTGTGTGGATTTCGGGATTCTTTGGTTCAGGTAAATCACATTTCCTGAAAACCTTGTCGTATATTCTGGCCAATAAAGTGGCACGTGATGCGCAAGGTAACGAGCGTAGCGCCGCAGAATTCTTTGATGAAACTAAAATCCGCGATGCATTTATCCGTGCCGATATTGGCAAGGCGGTCAGCCATCATGCCGATGTCATCCTGTTTAACATCGACAGTAAAGCCAGCTCCAACGATGATGGCAATCCGATCCTGAATGTGTTTTTACGTGTGTTTAACGAGTATCAGGGTTTTAGTGCTGACCATCCACATATTGCCCATATGGAACGTCACCTGAACCAGAAAGGTGTCTACGAACGCTTTAAACAGGCGTTTGAGGAATCTAGCGGCATGTCCTGGCTAGAGGAGCGTGACGGCTATCAGTTCTATCAGGATGATGTCGAAACCGCGATTTCCCAAGCCCTCAACCTATCCGCTGAAGCTGCACACAAGTGGTTTGAGGATTCTGAGCAGACCTTTAGTGTTTCGGTGGAAAACTTCTGTCAGTGGGTGAAAGAATACCTGGACAGCAAAGGACCCCAGCAACGCATGTTGTTCTTGGTCGATGAAGTGGGGCAGTTTATTGGCAGCGATACCCGCTTGATGCTGACACTGCAAACCATTACTGAAAACCTGGGTACGATCTGTAAAGGCCGCGCTTGGATTATCGTCACCTCACAGGCAGACATCGACGCGGTTCTAGGTGAGATGTCTTCTTCCAAAGCCAATGACTTCTCCAAGATTGCTGGACGTTTTAAAACCCGTTTATCGCTGTCCAGTTCAAATACCGATGAAGTCATCCAGAAACGTTTATTACGTAAAACCCCAGAAGCTGAAGCATTGCTCAGATCAGTGTTTGAGCAAAAGGGCGATATCTTAAAAAATCAGATTACCTTTGACCGTTCAGGCCCAACACTCAAGAACTATGAGGGTCCAGACAGCTTTATTAATAACTATCCTTTTGCGCCGTACCATTTCCAGCTGGTGCAAAAAGTATTTGAAGAAATCCGTAAGGTCGGTGCGACCGGTGCTCACCTGGCCTATGGTGAGCGATCAATGCTGGATGCGTTCCAGATGGCCGCCAATGCGATTGCTACAGATGAAGTCGGTGCCCTGGTTCCTTTCCACCGCTTCTATACTTCAGTGGAAGGCTTCCTGGATACAGCAGTGAAGCGTACCATCGACCAGGCAGGGCAGAATAAAACTCTGGATGGTTTTGATGTGCAGATGCTGCGTACCCTGTTCATGATCCGCTATGTCGATATCATCAAAGGTACCTTGGATAACCTGGTGACTTTGTCGATTGAGAAAATTGATGAAGATAAGCTGGCATTACGCAAGCGGATTGAAGAAAGCCTACTGCGTCTGGAAAAAGAGAGCCTGATTACTAGGAATGGTGATGAGTTCCTGTTCCTGACCAATGAAGAACGCGATATCACCCGTAAAATTAAAGCCACAGACTTAGCGGCTTCAGAAGAAAATAAAGAGTTAGCTAATCTAATCTTTAAAGATTTACTGCGCGATCAGAACAAATACCGCCATCAAGCCAACAAGATGGACTATCAGATTGGTCGTTTTCTGGATGGTCATAGCCTGGATGGCAAGTATGAGAGCGATTTGAAAGTTGAAATCATTTCTCCACTGGATACGGAATACAACCTCTACACAGAAGCTTTCTGCATTGGTAAGAGCGCCGAGGCCGAAGGGCAGGTGCTATTTAAACTGGCAGACGATAAACAGTTCTTTAATGAACTGCGCACCTGGCTGAAAACCAATAAATTTATTCGGTTAAATGATGATGGCACTCAGTCCGATATCACCCGTATCCTGGCAGACCGTGGCCGAGAGAACCAGGAGCGTAAAAAACGCCTGCGTGCCCGGGTCGAAGAAATGTTGCTGGACGCGGAAAGTTATGCCTTGGGTCAACATCTACAACTTTCATCTTCAAGTCCAACCGGCTTTGTTGCACAAACCTATCTGTAAAGGGTTTTTCAGCGATATAATTTCTAAATGAAGAAGCCTACACACAAAA